>DATCKK010000418.1:0-15679 GCA_036562325.1 Cytophagaceae bacterium
CCGTTTTTCGTCTTTCCGATTCAATCATGGTAAACAAAGCACTCAGTAAATGTCCAATTACGCTCAGGTCGGGGTTTTCCTGCTGCATTTCATCGTTCATTATATTGCATAAAGTAACTAATCGGTTAAAGCAGGCACCACCCTTCAATTTTAAAGTAGCATGGTCGTGAAAAAAGGAATATAACTGAAAGGTGGTTTCCGGAATAAATTCGCTTTTGAATCGGATCACCCACATATTGCATTTGCCTTTGTTTAGTTTTGGAATTGCCCGGTGTACTTTACCCTTCGTTACAAAGCTTACCAGTGGCGCATCAATAGTAGTGATTTTAAAATCAATAAAGTGTTCGAGCTTTCCTTCAATTCCAATAATTAATTCCTCAAAATCATGTTTGTGGGGCTCATCCGGTGAAGCATTGATCTTGATTGCTTCCGCCTTATCTACTTTATATATTTTGAAGAGTTGATTCATAGGTTAAATTCTAAAAACCAGTAGGCAATGCCTGATTTTTATTTTAGCGTAGTTAAATATGTGTTATTTCTTTGAATTATACAAGCAGAATAATTTAAGTGTACATTCGTGACTTGTCTGGTTTATTGTATCAATAATTGATTTTTTTGATCAGATAGAATAGAATTCGAACATTTTTTATTTAACCAGTTAATTTTAAAAACGGGTTATATTATGTCTATTCGTATTCTGTTAATTTTGCTTTTACTTTCATTTAATTCATTCTCAGAAATATGTAATTGTAAAATTACTATTCCTGCTTACGAAACTTTTGTAGATGGAAGTAAATACGCGATATCGCCGGGCGACACGGTATGTATCGCTTCTTCTAAGAAAAAATACTTTCAGTTAAAAAACTTTACGGGTGACTCTTTGCGTCCCATTGTATTTATCAATTATGGCGGAGAAGTGGTTATAGAAAATGATAATTTCTATTATGGTATCCGCATAGCCAATTGTAAGTATTTTAAACTATTGGGTAACGGAGATATTAATACTACTTATGGAATCAAAATTAAGCAAACCGGGCCGGATGCCAATGGATTGAGTATAGCCGATTTTAGTTCGGATTTTGAAATAGCCTTTTTAGAGATTTCCAATACAGGTTTCGCCGGGATAATTGCAAAGACAGATCCGGATTGTGAGGAAAAAGCATGGAGACATAATTTTATTATGAAAAATGTTTCAATACATCATAATTATATCCATGATGTAGCAGGAGAAGGATTATATATAGGGCATTCCTTTTATAGTGGATGGAGAGGAAAAAGGCAATGTCCGGACAAAGTGCTTTTTCCACATGAATTAGCTAATGTGGCTATATATGATAATGTTATTGATAATTGCGGGTTTGATGGTGTTCAGGTAGGGTGTGGAAGTAATAAAATTAATATTTACAAGAATTATGTTTCCAATTTTGGCGTGTTAAATCAGCCACAGCAAAATAATGGAATACAGATAGGGGAAGGAACAAGTGCAAGAACTTATAATAACATTATCAAAAATGGCAGTGGGCATGGAATTATTCATCTTGGATTTGGAGAAAATTACCTGTATAACAATCTGATTGTAAAGACGGGCAATGCAGGTATTTTTAATGATAACCGGCTGGAAGCTTTAGGGGATAAAAACTATTTTATCAATAATACATTGTTGTATTGTGGGGGAGATGGAATTGTGATTTATAGTGATACCACGAAGAGTTTTTGTTATAATAACCTGATTATAAATCCGGGTAATTTCTATAAATATGAAAGCGATAATACCTCCCGGACAGGTAATGATTCCTTTATATTTTTGTTACATGCGGCTGCACCTGTAAGTGTTGAATCAAATTGTTTTATTTTGAATGATATTCCTTATGATTCGGAATCGGAATCTTATAAATATCTTATAACCGGATATGAGTGTGTGATGGATAAAGGTATTGATGTTTCCGAATTCGGTATTACCCTGGATCTATATGGTAAATCAAGGCCCCAGGGCAAAGGATTTGATGCAGGTGTAGTAGAGTTTGAAGTTAAATAAAAATGGTGATTTATGTAGCTAGATACTCATCCTGATAAACAATGATTTTTACCACATGTTAGTAAGATAACCTATTAATCGTACTAATATGAAAATAAAACTACTTATATTATTTCTGCTGTGTTCAGCTATTGCCTATTCACAGCCGGTTGAAGTCGCGGAAATATATCCTGCCAGTAATAACTTTACAGAGCATGATGGCTGGCTTTTTTATACCAGTGGCGATACCTTGTTTAAGACATCTGGTGGAGTCCCTGAGGTAGTTATTACTGGGTTGAATAATCCTGGAAATTTATTTTCTGTCCCTGGTTCCTATTTATATTTTACCAATAACCGATCGGGTATGTATTCCTATCAATGGACTTGGTCGGAGCTATGGGTAAGTGATGGTACAACTGCAGGAACAAGTATGCTTGTTGAACTGGATATGATTGTAATCAGGAATTATATAGGGAATGTATTATTCTTTACTGCAACAAGTCCAGGATTTGGTAATGAACTCTGGAAAACAACAGGAACATCGGGTTCTGTTGCTATGGTAAAAGATATTAATCCTGGATCAGCCAGTTCGATAACATCGACTTCAACTGCTGTTAGTGGCGATTATATATTTTTTACAGCTAATGATGGAGTGAATGGTGAAGAGCTATGGAAATCGGATGGTACCAGTGCCAATACTTCCATGGTTATTAATCTTAATCCATTGACTACCTCATATGGCTCCGTAATATCCGGAGATACTTTGTTTGGATATTTTCCTGCTTTGCATCTGACCAATGTAAATGGAACTATTTATTTTGTGGCAGGTAGAATAGATGTTGAGGGTTTTGAGTATTGGAAGCTTTGGAAGACAGATGGTACGGAAGTCGGTACTGAGTTGGTATCCTTGATAGAAGCCGGCGATGTATATGGTTTAGTCAGTTTTCAAAATCAATTATTTTTTATTGCTTCTGATGGTAGTCATGTTATAAATCAGTTGTGGAAGAGTAATGGGACAGATGCTGGCACGCTTCTGGTGAAATCGCCTTTATCAATAGATGCGTTTGTTTCTAATATGATTGTAGTTAATGGCAGACTGTTGTTTACAATGGCTACACAAGGTTTTCCTACCGATATTTGGATGAGCGATGGTACAACTTCAGGAACTACCATATTCAGAACATTAAATGCATTTTCCTTCCCTAATGGCCCGGTACTTGAAGCAGTAAATGGTACACTCTTTTTTTACGACCATCAGGAGCCTGGTTTTTTCGGTTCAGGAAACGGTATAACCGATTATGAGTTATGGCAAAGCAATCTGACTCCGGGGGGCACATTTTTGGTGAAAACAATTTCTACTACAGATACCTCATTTGCTGGCTCAGGCAATTTAACAGAAGTAGATGGAGCACTTTATTTTACTAATAAAAAACTTAATCCTTCAGCTCCTACTATTTTATGGAAATATACTATTCCAACATCTGTGGTGACTTCGCTTACTTTGGTTGATGCTTCTACTGATGCCGATATAAGAACTCTTAACGCTACGGATACTGTGTATACGGATCAGGTGTTAAATATAAGAGCGAATACTTCAGGGGCAACAGAAAGTGTTGAATTCAGAATTAACTCAACCTTTTACCGACAGGAAAGTCAGGAACCTTATGCTATCGGAGGAGATGCTTCCGGTGATTATAATATATGGAATATGGAAAAAGGCCTGAATGTTATAACGGTTATTCCATATTCAGGAAATAATCTAACCGGAAATGTAGGTGTTCCTTTAAATATAAACTTAATGGTGCTCGACCCGGGAGATACTATTTCTTCTGAATTCAGGTTTATATTGGTTGATACTGATTTGGATATAGATATTGGCCCCATTACTAATTTCCAAACTATAATGCTTGATCCTTCGGATGATATAACCATAAGGGTAGAACCTATTATTGCGCCGGCCAGTGTTTTGTTTACTTTAAACGGTTCGGATTTCAGAATAGAGAATACCCCACCTTATTCACTTACCGGTGATAATTTGGGTGACTTTCATGCCTGGGGAGCCAGTCCAAGGTTACATACACTTACGGCAACTACTTATTCCCGAAGTAACGCAAGAGGAATAGAGCTGGAGCGAGAAACCATCCGATTTGAAATTGTTTACAACTCTTCCGGTGCAAGGCTAAATCAGGTAATGTTAACTCCTAATCCTGCTACTGACAAGGCAACGCTGATTGTAAATAATAATGAACAGAAAGAAGCATTTATTACCATTACGGATGTGTTTGGAAAGGAATACTTTAAAGGTAATAAGCGTATAGATCTCAATGGGATTGACCTTAACTACAAAGCTTTAAATATGAATAGTGGAGTATATTTGTTAAAAATAGAGTTAGACAATGAAATTAAAGTACTTAAGATAAAAGTTCATTAGATGGTATAGTCGTCAGTTAAATGAAGTGAAATAAGGAGAGCAAAGCCAAACAAAATACTACTGTTTGGCTTTGTTTTTTATGCTGCTACTTCGTCGGTATTTCCAGGTTTTACAGCTTTTTTAGGATTGAAATATATGCTGATTCTTTTTAGTTCTTTTTTTGCTCTGTTCGTAAATGCTTTTGATAAACTTCCGTCTTCCATTAATCTTCGATCACTTGTCCATACTCTGGTTTCATTGGATGGAATAAATTGAAGTTTTCCTACTTCCATAAGGCAATAAGCCATCCAGCCGTCTTCGCTTCTTTTCGTAACCTTTCTGTTGAGGTGATGATTATAACCACCTACTTTCAATCCATCTTCTTTCCTGAAAGCAAAATTGAAGCCCATTACATTGACACACTCTCTGTTTTTTCTTTTAATAGCAAAAAATGATTCAGCTATTAATTCATAAAGGCCAAGTTGAAGCCTTGTGTTTTCAGGGCTTGGGATAAAAGAGTAAGTACCGTATACGCATGAAACAGCGGGATTCTTTAAAGCCTCAATGAAAAGATCTCCCCATGTCTCCGGGTATATAGAATCGGAGTCGGCATTAAGAATATATTTTCCTTTAGCGGCTTCCAGGCCTGCCTGTCTTGCATAACTTATTCCCTGATTTTCTGCAAAGACAGACTTTATTCCGCATCGGTCTATAATTTCCTGAGTTTTGTCTTTAGAGTTGTTGTTCGCTACAATAAGTTCTGTTTTGTATTTTGTCCTTAACTCTGCAAGTGAAGAAAGCGCTTTTAATAAGTCTTTTTCTTCGTTATAGGCAGGGATTACAATAGATACTTCCGGATCTTCAATATTAAATCTGGATAGCTTCTGTCTGATTGATGCAATTCGTTCTTCCGGTACATTTTCCAGTTTATGATATTCCTGATTATGTTGTTGTACCCACTTTGGTAAGATAAATCTTGACATAGTTTTTAACAATTGATATCTGTATGTTCTTTATAATTAATAACAGGGGTTGTTATCCATTGTTAAAGTTTTGGGTATTTATGATAACAATTGCCGGGTAAACATTATCTGCTTCTACTTGATTGTTATAGTTAGATAGCTTCGGTGTGAAATGAACCAGTTGTACTTATACCCTCTATTTTTGAAAATGTTTGTGTTAATCGCTTTTCTTGTGCCGGCCAGAGTACATGCACAATGTAATTGCGATTATACTATCCCGGTTAATGTAGTGTATGTTGATGCGGATACACTTAATATTCAACCTGGTGATGTGATTTGTATTCAGGCAGGAGAAAGAACGCATCTTGGTTTAAAGAACTTTCATGGTACAGCCTCTCAACCCATAATTTTTAAAAATTGTGGAGGACAGGTGGTTATTAGTAATGATAACTTTTATTATGGAATTCGATTAGATAATTGTAAATATTTTCGATTTACAGGTACTGGTAGCCCTCAGCATCTTTATGGCTTTAAGGTAGCAAAGACTGGTTGGTCAGCCATAGGTATGACTATTGGTATTGGAAGTACTGACTTTGAAGTAGATCATGTTGAAATTTCCAATACCGGTTTTGCAGGGCTAATGTGTAAAACAGATCCTGACTGTACGGGAAAACCTAACCGGGGAAATTTTGTACAAGCTAATACTGTCATACATCATAATTATATACATCATACCGGTGGAGAAGGTATATATGTCGGATTTCCGCATTATACCGGTATCGTACGAGATTGTAACGGCGATTCTATACGTGTGTATCCTCATGACCTCGATGGAGTACAGATTTATAATAATATTATTGAATCAACGGGAAGAGAAGGAATTCAGGTGGGATGTGCGGTGAATAATGTCAATATCTTTAATAACACTATATCCGACTATGGAACTACGGATGTTGGCTGGCAACGGGGAGGTATCCATTTAAGTACAGGTACAACCGGAAAGCTTTATAATAATTTAATTAAAGATGGAAAGGGAATGGGAATATGGTTGAATGGCAAAGGGGATAATCTGGTTTTTAATAATTTGATAATACGCCCTGGTGAACATGGAATCTATTGTATGGATAGTCTGGTAACTGAAGGTTCAGGCTACTACATTTATAATAATACCATTGTTTCACCGGCTCAAGATGGGCTTAATAGCAATAATCAGAGAAATACTTTTAGCCATTTTTATAATAATATAATAGCCGCTCCGGGTGGTACTTACATGCATTTTCTGGATGCTTCCAAGTGGGATGAATTTTATAATGTAGGCCGTCCTAAAGTAAGCCATCTTTTCTTTGAGGATCCTGATACTGATAATTATCATTTAAGGCAATATTCTCCTGCAGTAGATGCCGGTACTGATTTGAGTTCACAAGGTGTTACATTTGATTACGATTATACCCTCAGATTTGGAGGTAAAACTTTTGACTCCGGAGCTTTGGAGTCGCCTTATGAAAGAATAGAAACTGATTTTATTATTTATCCTAATCCTACAGATTCGGTATTCACTATTCAATTTCTATTGATAGAAGATGGAGAAGTTACTATTGAGTTTTTTGATGTACGAGGGGTAAATGTAGCTACCGTTTTGGATGCAGAATATAAAGAAACGGATTTATATAAAATTAAATTTAATGCAAGCTTTCTTGCTTCCGGCCAATATATCTGTCGGCTAAACAGAGGATATAGAACGGATACGAAAACAGTATTGGTACTTAAATAAATATGGTGATTATGAAAGGTTATCCAGATTCATACCATAACATATCGAAGATAATAGTTGTTGAATTTATAGCAGATGCTGAGTAGTATACTTTATGAATACACTATGAAGGAGATAATCAATAAAATAAAATCAAATAAAAAGATAAAGTCGTGGATATTGTATATGTTGATTCCTAAGAATCAGGCACGTCCCAGAACATGGGTAAAACTGTTTATTAATCCATTCTTTCACCGCTTTGGAAAAAATGCAGTAATAAGGCCATATACACGTATGGACGTACTTCCGTTCAATGCCTTTTCTGTAGGATATGAATCTACAATTGAAGACTATTGTACTATTAACAATGGTATGGGGCCCGTAATTATAGGACATAATACCCGTGTTGGTATATCCAATGTTTTAATAGGCCCTGTTACTATCGGTAATCACGTGATCATAGCTCAGAATGTAGTTATGTCAGGGCTGAATCACGGGTATGAAGATATTTCCATGCCTATAAATAAACAACCGTGTACAAGAGCTGAAATAATAATTGAAGATGAAGCCTGGATAGGAGCTAATGCAGTAATTACATCAGGTGTTACGATAGGAAAACATGCGGTAGTAGCGGCGGGAAGTGTTGTGACTAAAGATGTTCCTCCTTATTCTGTGGTCGCGGGTAATCCGGCTAAGGTGATTAAACAATATAGCCCGGACAGCAAGAGATGGGAAAGGCTGAATCACTGGCAAGAAGCTTCTTCTTTGGGTAGTGGGACTGAAAGTAAAGTTAAGAATATAGCATGATAAAAGGATAAACAGATGGAGTTGATACAAGTACTATTTTGGTTGGGAATTGCTGTTATATTTTATGCGTATTTCGGATATGGTTTGCTTATTTATTTTCTGGTCAGGCTAAAGCGTATGGTTGTCGGGACTACTGCTATGCAAGAAGCTTATGAACCTGACGTTACATTTATTATTCCTTGTTACAATGAGGCTGACATACTGGAACAAAAGGTAAAAAATACATTAGCACTTAACTATCCCAAAGATAAGCTTCAAATAATGTTCGTAACGGATGGCTCTACTGATGGATCAGAACAAGTATTACAGAAATATGCCCGGATTAAAGTATTGCATGATGACAGAAGAGCAGGAAAATCAGCAGCAGTAAACAGAGCAATGAAGTATGTCGAAACTTCTGTAGTTGTTTTATCAGATGCAAATACTATTTTACCTCCTGATGCGCTTGGGCATTTGACAAAGCATTATGCAGATCCTAATATAGGTGCTGTGTCAGGAGAGAAGCGAGTATTAAGTTCGGATGTGGATTCGGCGGCAGGAGCAGGGGAGGGGCTTTACTGGAAGTATGAATCGTTGTTGAAAAAGCTGGATGCAGAGTTTTATACCTTGGTAGGTGCAGCAGGAGAGTTGGTTTCATTTCGAACTGACTTATATACTGAACTGGAAGAAGATACTATTCTCGATGACTTTATACTTTCACTAAGAGTTGTAGAGCAGGGATATAAAGTAGCCTATGAGCCTATGGCTTATGCCATGGAAACAGCTTCTGCCAATGTGAAAGAAGAGTTCAAAAGAAAAGTGAGAATTTGTGCCGGAGGTTGGCAGGCTATGGCCAGGTTAAAATCTCTTTTAAATCCATTTAAAGATTTTCGGCTGAGCTTTGAATATATTTCTCATCGGGTATTACGTTGGTCACTGGCTCCATTCTTCCTGTTGATGCTTATACCGCTTAGTGTTTATTTGCATTGGGCCGAAGGAGGAGTTTATTCGTGGATTTTGTTGGCACAGATGATGTTTTATTTGTTAGCTGTTGTAGGGTGGTATCTGGAAAATCGCCAGATACGTTATAAGGTGTTGTTTGTCCCTTTTTATTTTACTATGATGAATTATGCTGTTTTTGCAGGGTTTCTACGATTTATAAAAGGTAAGCAAAATGCGGCATGGGAAAGATCGAAACGTGCTAACTCGCTCCCTTCCATGTCAGGAGAGTCAGGTAGTTAAATTATTGTAGTGGTCAAAAGAAAAAGCCTGACGGGAGTGTTATTGCTTCCATCAGGCTCTTTTAATAAAGTATCTATATTTATTATGAGTTACTTTTTAAATAATTATTTCTTCCCACTTATCCAGATGTTCTTTCTTGTTTTCATTGATAGATGCAATTACTTTTTTCTTAAATGCCCAACAGGTGTTTCTTCTAAGATCAAGTAGTTGGGATAGTTCATCTAAGGTGATCTTGTTTTCACGTTTAAATGTGATATAAGTCATATAGAATGCTTTGTTAATAGGGAATCGTACTCCGTGGAACAATGTGTATGCCGTAACAGATTCGGTGTATCCGCATCGGGTACATTTCCTTGAGAAAGGCTTTAAGCCTTTTATGTATTTTATGTTGGAACATTTGCGGCATTGGTATTTTTCACCCCACTTCAGCTCTTCCAGATACTTCATACAACTATGTTCGTTTGGGAATATTTTTAAAAACTCTTCATAGGAAACTTCTTTGCCTTCCAGTCTGGCCTTGGTAGCTTCTTTCACACTCTTATTTAACTCCCAGTTGTCAAGGTCAAGTTTGGCATTCATTTCATTGACCTTTTCGGTCATTATACGAAGTTTCTCATTCGACTCCTGAAGCTCAAGGTTCATCTTATTGAGTTCCTGGGTACGCTCCAATACCTTTTGCTCCAACTCTTTATTTACCTTTTCCTGTAACTCCTGGTTTTCTTCCAGCTTCTCTATGATTTTTTGCTGGGCAATATCTTTTTCTTTTTTGATGATACGAATGCGGTCACCCAAGGCTGCGGACAATAATACGACCTCTAATACCAGTCCGTAGTTAAAACTGTAAATGGTTAATAGGTTTCCTTCAATGGATCCGTTAGATCTAAGTTGGGTAAGTATAATACTGATGAAAATAAAAGTATATCCTGTAACATAAAGCCGTGCAGGCCTGTAACCTTTTATTAAACAATAGATTGAAATTCCATATACAGTAATGAATGGTAGTAAATACAATTTGTGAATATGGAACATTGGAGGCAATACTGTCATTCTCAGCAGATAATAAGCAAAATAAAACAGCACTACATAAATCAGTAATTTATCCAGTTTGGGAAACTTGGCTTTGAGTTCAAGGAAATTTCTGCTATACAGTATAAAGAATACCATAAGCGAGATGGGGGCTATGATATAGCCTATTGGCTGGTTTAATGAAGGCATATGTGTCCAGATAAACTGAAAGCCCAGCCCGTCTTCTGTAAGAGAAGTGAGTGCTCCACTTAGGACGTATAATACATAATACAGATATACTTTCCATTTCACTGCTACATAAATAAATAAGTTATATATAGCCATAATGAGAAGTATACCATAATACATTCCCAGGAAATAATATTCATGAGTGGTATAGAAGGTATTATAGCGGTTGCTTCTGATTTCGTAGTCAAAACCACTATGGTTGTTGGTTTCTACCCTTACATAGAATGTGTGAACTTTTCCGGTGTCAGTAGGAATTTCGAACAGAAAGTTTTTATGAAAGAATTCTCTGAATGGGAATTCGAAGCCTTGTCCGGTTTGTTTTAATTTATACCCGCCTTGTCCATCGGGAACCCATATTTTAAAATTTACCGTGTGTAAGTTGGCAGATTCGAAAATATAGGATTTATCATTGTGATCGACTTTTTTTACCCTGAATCTTACCCAATACGCTGACTCCAGGTTCTCATTATATGCATAAGGAGCTTTATTGGGAATGAATCGGTCTTCGAAGACTGGGGAAGTAACATCTTCCAGAGTGTATTTTTTTTCTTTATCCTCAAGAATTGCTACATAGTTAATGAGTTCATATCGGTCTACATCATTTGTAATGAGCAGAGTGTCTTGGGCTTTTAATGGAGAAGGAACTAAAAATAGTGACAGCAGAGTTAAAAAAAGGAAATGGAGAACAGGATTTTGTTTGTATTTTTTACATAAATTATTGTACATATCTGATAAATTTTGGAACAGCTATTAGAATAACCTAATATTTCTAAATATAGTGATTTCATGTATTAAAGCGCAATTATTTTTAATTGCTTTGTCACGCTTCAATATATTTAACGCAAAAATTAAAAATGCCTTATAAAAGGCTTCTCACTTTACCATTTTTATATTGCAATACTGAATTGGTCAGATAGAGGCTTGATATTTAAAAGTATAATCTGGCCATATTTACTACCCAAGAGGGGGGAGGTGGAATATGGTTATTGATTGATTGTCAGTTATAATCTCTTTGATATGTATTTGATGAAATAAATAAAGAGACTGTTCTTAATTGACCAGTCTCTTTTGCCTAACCGAATACATTTTTCCAATGCTTATTTTATGATTTTTTCAATAAAACTACCGGTTGTATCAGATAAGATGATATGATAAATCCCGGTTGAGTATTTTCCTAAGTCTAAAAATATTTCATTAATACCTTCTTTAATTTCGATAGGAGTGTCGATAATAGTTTGCCCTGGAGTATTAATAACTTTTAATCGGACATTATCGACAGCGCCTGTTACAAATCGTACGAGGAACTCTCCATCTTCTGAAGTTTTTATGACTTCAAAGGTATTGGAAAGCGAATTGGTTAAGGATTTAATGGCAGTGGTAGTGAATTGCCCGTTAAAGTCCACTTGCTTAATAGTATAATAAACTGTTCCCTGGATTGGAGTGGGGTCGTAGAAGGTGTAAAAACGAGTATCTATAGAGTTTCCCGCACCGTCTCTTTGGCCAATGGGTTCGAAGTTAATACCATCTTCGCTTCTGAGAATTTCAAAATAGGCATTGTTTTCTTCATTGGCGGTAGACCAGGTTAAAATTACCCCCGTATTTTCTTTTTTAACGTCAAAGCTTAAGAAAGTGACCGGTAAGGTAGAGCAGTCAGAAAACTCTGAAGTACTATTGTTTGGTGTAGTAACGGTGGCGGTAATTTTATAAGAAGTTACACCTGCTGTATAACTCCAATTCCCGGAAGCATCAGCAACTACGGAGCCAATATAATATTGACCCTGTTCAAAACCGGTGGCACAGGAGTGACAAGTACTATCCGAATAATATAAATCTACAGTACCATTAGGAAAGGCAGTACCATAAATATTATCCAGTGTGGATGCGGGGTGGACCGTAGGCGGCAGAACTCCCTCATTGGAACCATTGATTAGCTCGATACCTTTTTGTCCTGTTGAATAATCCGAAGGATTGCCGTTGCAAAAAATGCTGTTGTTTCTGATACTATTATATAGTGCATCAACTCCATCGACATGTACTCCTCCGTTTCTGTTATAGGCAATGATATTGTTGGTTATAATATTGTTAATTGCCTGAGTGCCTGCAGCGGCAAAACCAGGGGCACTGATGAATACCCCATAATTATCATTACCCCTGTTTAATGTACCGGTCGGGTCAGTACCTATTTTGTTATTAGTAACAGTATTATTTGAGCTTCCCCCTATTCTAATACCACTATTGTTGCGATTGCTGCTTAAGGTATTTCCGGTAACTGTATTGTTGTTGCTATTGATATCCATTACTATTCCATCCCAGTAATTGCCCATGGGATCTCCATTGATATTCAAGCCTATTATGTTATTAGTGATGGTAGAATTGGTGGAAGTAAAAAGCAAGACACCTGCGGACCGGTTGTCAGCTACCAGGTTTTCATTAATACTAAGATTGTCACAACCGTTTTGAGCCGATATTCCGGAAACGGAGTTTCCTCTTGCCAGAACTCCTGTAATATCAACTCCTACGTAGTTGCCTTCAATAACGGCATCATCGCAGTTTACATGCATACGTATACCAAAATCCAGATTACCTGAAATAATATTTCCTTCCCCGGAAACAGTACTTCCTATGGTGCACCTCAAGGCATTTTCCCTGATTTCTATACCATCTCCGGCAACTATACCTAACTGTCCGTTAGAAACAACCGTTGTTCCATCAGCTCCTAACCCTATTATATTTCCTTTTATTACACAATCGTCTGCTTCAAAAATATGTATTCCGTCTACCAAATTACCTGATATAACATTTCCGAATCCCATTGTTCGGTTGCCGCCAATTTCAGTATTGTTGCAACCATTGTCTACCCATATTCCAAACTCATTGTCCATTCGGTTGACACCGGTCGAATCTACCCCAATGTAATTGCCATAAATTTTGGTGCCGGTGGCATTGTTAACTATCATAATACCCCTTTGGCCGTTTCCTGAAATAATATTTCTGTCCTGTCTTCCACCATTTCCGCCTATGGTATTATTCGAGCTATTGTTTATTTCAATTCCGTGCCAGGCATTTCCCAGATTGGTCAGCCCGTAAACATCTGTACCGATATGGCAACGGCGAATTACGTTATTGTCGCTGTTGTTAATAAAAATACCCCAACCCGCACTTCTGTAAATGGCAAGAGCATATAGGGTACTTCCTCCACCAGTTTCTGTAATCCGGATAATCGGGTTGGCTGTATTATTGCCATTGATACCTATCTCTAATTTGTCAGTAGCAGACAATGAGCCGTTTATGGTAACAGGATCGCTTATAACAAGTGTGGAGCCGATAGTAATGGTGAACGGGCCACCTGCCCCCAGATTGAAGTTGATAATATCCGGTATTCCAACACTTGCATTCGCCAGTCGTAAACATTTCCTTAAAGTGTTGGTACCATCACCTACTGTATAAGCAAATCCATCATCAGCATCACCGGTATTATCCACTGTATAGATTGCGGAAACAGCTACCTGGGCAAATACCAAAAATAAAATTCCGGTAAGGAATGATTTATACCAGTACTTCATAAGTAAATTCATAAATGTTATCAGTTATTGCCTCCTAAAAACTAACTCCTAATTGGTAGGGAGTGGATTAACATCAGTAAATAACTAAATTTTTGTATTAATGTATGTTAAAATTATAATATTTTGGCGCAAAATCCTATTATGCGCAGGTGTTAGACTGTAGTTATAGCCTTGTTTGAGTGTGATTTAACGGATTGGGTAATATAAAGTTATATATGAGTTTATAAGGTTGTATATAGGAAAAGTGATAATAAACCCTTCTATATTTCATTCAAAATGATAGCAATCGGCTTAGTTAATAAATGATTTTTAGTATTACTCATAAAATAGTTCAACTATAGCAAATTTGTTATTTAACTGGTTTGAAAAATATTCTAAAAAATTGTTAAAATTTACATATTTTTTTTCCCTTGAACAGATTTATGCAGAAAAATCGCAATAACTTAATTTTACTCTGGAGTTAAATGCAGATTTTAATTTAGTTATAAATATAAATAATACAATGTAATATTGGTTTATTTACATATGCTAAATTTCGAATTCTCATCGGGTTCCTCTCCAAACCAAACAACTGCAAAACTACCTGAAACTGCCAGCCCCATTCCTTTCCATGGTGATTTCTTCCATATTTCCTTATTGAGGATAACATTATTGTGTCCCGGGCTGTTTTTCCAACCATCCAAGGCATCTTCTGCAGTTGCAATATAGCTTCTGTAGATAGGGTCAGACGAACCAAAGGCAATCTCATAGCCATTTCCCTTATAGTTAGTCAGTTCACGAGGTTTATTCCACATGCATGAAGCTTCTTTATGGTCTGATGTATAACAACAGCCTTTCCACTGACCTTTGTCTGACCAGCTATGGGCGTTACAATTTTTTATATCCGGATGGTTTTCATTTAAGTCCTTCACATGGGCTTTGGCTACTTTGGTTAAAGCTACAGAGAAGGGAATAGGAGGTAAGCCTTCTGATTTTCGATACTCCTGAATAAGTTTGAAAAGTTTTTCTTCTTCGGAATTAAGGCAAATGTCATTATCGGTAACTTTTATTACCGGTGAAGTTGTGGCCGAAAATAACATAAATGCCAGAAAGATAAATGGATAGAATTTTTTGCTCATGCGCGTATAAACGGAAAATATTTATCAGAAGTTACTGTTCGTAAAAAACTTGCATATTGAATGAAAACTTGATAAATTCATAATATTCGTTTTTGGTAGTATTGAGACTGTAACAAACAATAAAAATCATTTCATCTTAAAACGTATCGTTATGAGAAATTTGGGTTTTTATGTTGCTTCCATCATTTCTTCTTTCTTTTTTATTATAGCTTTAATAGTCTTATTTTACATTGTCACCTTTCTTTTCTTCCTTTTGATTATGGAGGAATTATTAAAAGGAAAGGCTAATCCTGAAAGAAAGATACAGTTTGAAGAATTGGTTCAAAAACTGATAAATGCTCCTGAATTATTGAAAAATAAATTATTCGAGGCTACAAGATCTATTGATGGGCTTTGGAAAAGTTAGAATAAATGAAAAGTTTCATTTATTCTAATTCCTGAATAAGTTGTTCCAGCCATTCGCTGAGATCGCAACTTATTTCTTCGATTCTTCTTTCTTCTCGCCAGAGAATAAAGACGGCTTCTTTAACAAAAGGATTATTTTCGTCAATTTCTTCAGCAAGGTTTACACAGGCAATAT
>DATCKK010000420.1:0-2218 GCA_036562325.1 Cytophagaceae bacterium
GCCTTACAGTCCCTGATATCGAATGGCAAAACCAAGGCGAGAATAAATATAAATCGGGAAATAAATATCCCAAAAACTTCTACTTCAAAGAGGTTGCTTCCAGACTCCAGCAAGGGGAATATTACTGTTACGGCAGACCAAACATAAGCTATAAGAAATGGCTTAATAATTGGAATAGATCTGAATGCAACTGTCCTGTTCTTCCATTTTAATGGCCACCCATATACAAGAGATATAAAGAATAAATGAGTAATAAAAACAATGCCATTTAAAGTTAGCCCGGCAGATGCTACAAGAGCTATTATACCCGCTACTACCAATATACGCACCAATAACCCTTGATGCTCCAGCATCCACTTCTTTCGCTCAGAGTTTGCCTGGAACGAACTTCGGAATAAGACATTATAATTGTAAATAAGCACAACTCCTGCAAAAACAATCCCAACAACCGGGCCTGATACCTTCTCAAAATTTCCAAATATAACAAGATAGGTTGTAAGAATGAGTGCTAATGCACATAACGCAATAAATACGCTGGAAAAAAATAAAAAAGAGGTAAATGCCGAGAACAGGTGAATAACACTTTTCATTAGTTCAATAACAGAAAAAGCTCACCTTTTATGATGAGCTTTTTCAAAACTTTATAGTTCAAAATTATTTTAACCTGCAAGAGCCTCTGCCCCACCAACAATTTCAAGGATCTCCTTAGTAATTGCTGCCTGACGGCTTCGGTTATAAATCAACCTTAACTCTTTCAGTAATTCTTTCGCATTATCAGTTGCCTTATCCATTGCAGTCATACGAGCTCCATGCTCAGATGCATTAGATTCAAGTAAGGCCTTGTAGAATTGTATCTTAAGAGATTTTGGTATCAGCTCTTTTACAATATACTCTTTTGAAGGTTCAAAAATGTAATCTGTTTTGATTGCATTTGCAGCATTAACTTCAGACACCTCTACATTTTCTACCGGCAAGAACTGGCTCTTTCTAATTACCTGAGTTGCCACATTCTTAAACTCATTGTAAACGATGTCTACTTTGTCATACTTACCTGCTACAAAGCTTTCCATTACATACTCTGCTGCAGCTTTAACTGCATCAAAGTTAATGCCTTGGAATAAACCAATGAAATCGGCATTAATTTTAAAACCTCTCTTAGAGAAGAAGTCATACCCTTTTTTTCCGATACAAAGTAGCTCTACATTACCTTTAGCAACTTGTTCGCTATATTCATTTCTGAGCAAACCGGAAGTCGCCTTGATAATATTAGCATTAAATGCACCTGCAAGACCTCTGTCAGAAGTAACAACGACTATCAGAACCTTTTCAACTGGCCTTTCTGCCGCATAGGGATTCTCAACAGAAGCATCTAAGGTAGAAGTTATGTTGCTGAGAATCTCGTTTAACTTTTCTGCATAAGGTCTGATTTTTATAATATTATCCTGAGCTCTCTTCAGCTTGGCAGCCGCCACCATTTTCATAGCTTTGGTGATTTGCTGAGTTGAGTTTACAGAAATAATTCTTCCTCTGACCTCTTTTAAACTAGGCATAACTTATTTTATATATTTTTGAGAAAGCTCTCTTGCTACTTTTTTCAATACGTCTGTTACAGAGTCATCAAATTTTCCAGCTCTGATTGCCTCTAATGTATCTTTATGTTGTGCTTTTAAGAATGTTAAGAACTCATTTTCAAAAGCTTTAACATCTTTTACAGGAACATTATCTATATACCCGTTAGTAGATACATAAATGATGGCCACTTGCTGCTCCACTGCTACCGGAGAATATTGAGCTTGCTTCAGAATCTCAAGGTTTCTTCTACCTCTTTCGATAGTAAGCTTAGTAGATGCATCAAGGTCAGAACCGAATTTAGCAAATGCCTCTAACTCTCTGAATTGTGCCTGATCTAACTTAAGAGTACCGGCTACTTTTTTCATTGATTTAATCTGAGCAGATCCTCCCACACGGCTTACAGAGATACCAACGTTGATCGCAGGTCTTACCCCAGAGTTGAACAAGTTGGTTTCAAGGAATATCTGTCCGTCTGTAATCGAAATTACGTTAGTAGGAATATATGCAGAAACGTCTCCGGCCTGAGTTTCAATAATTGGAAGAGCTGTTAATGATCCACCTCCTTTTACCATACCTTTTAAGGAATCAGGAAGGTCATTCATTTGCTGAGCAATTTTATCAGACTTATTAATTTTCGCAGCTCTTT
>DATCKK010000423.1:0-1716 GCA_036562325.1 Cytophagaceae bacterium
ACGTTTTGATCCACTTCCAAAATAGCTTTAAAAATGTGCTCATTTTCTATCTGCGGATTCTGAAACCCTTGAGCAATTTGCTGAGCTTTTTGGATAGCTTCTTGAGATTTGATGGTAAAATTGTTGAGATTCATATTTTTATGATTTTTTCAATGTCGTTTGTAATTTTCAACTGTTTTTTGACAAGTTTTATTCCTATTTGTAAAAACAGTCAAAATGACATAAAATATTAATTTTAAACAAATTAAAAATGTCAAAATGTCTTGATGGGTTTTCATAAAATTATTAAGACTAAATATTTTGAAATTGTAAAATAATTGTATCTTTAATTTTTCATTAAAGCTGCTTATAAATTGAAAACAAAAATACACGCATTACTAATGCTGTTTTTTATGTTAGCCTCTGTCTCAGGCCTAGCTCAGTTTTCTTTTAATGTAACTAAAACCGATGAAACCTGTACCGGAAATGCTACCCTTTCATTCCAACTAACCAATACAAATCCTCAAGCAAGTTATACTTTTGTTATTTATAAACTACCAAATACAACAACTCCGCTGTTGGTTACTTCCTCAACCTTAGTGGAGTTTTTAGCTCATGGAACCTATATCATCGAAGCTATCGAAAACCTTAACGGAACCACTACCGTTCAAACCCAACAAGTAGTTATCGAAAATTTAGTGGTGCCACTCTCATACTATATTGTGGAGAGCCAAGGAGATTGTGGGATTGATATTGAAGTGGTTACTGTGGAAGGAACCCCCGTCTCTTATGAAATCTTTTCAGGTCCAACCACTTTTCCGTTACAAGAATCAAATGCATTTACCGGACTCCAAACCGGAGAAACTTATCAAATCAGAATTTATGACGATTGCGGAGAAGGTTATGTAAGAACCCATACTATTGTCACAGAATCTGATTGGTTTTTTAATATTTGGAATACACATAATGAACTGATTGCCTGCGATACGATTAGAGCTTATTACGGAGTTAATTCATCTGAAGCTATTCCAAATATGGAGATTCCGTGTGTCTTTACCTTCCCGGATGGCTCTCAGACCTCATTTACCGTAACTAAAAATATAGCCGAAGGAATGGCAGACCCGGCTTTTTATATCGATTTTCCGTACTTTAACGGAGAACCCGTGTCATTCGCTATAGAATATACAGACATGTGTGGCAACTCACAAACAATTACCAAAGAATACATGTTTGCCCAATTTGACGTAGGTGAAAATGAGTGCGGTAATGTTTATTTTACATTGAACGTAGAAGGCCTACTTTATCCTTTTAAAGTAGAAATAGAATCTCTCGACGGAGTAGTGTTTGACCCTTTAGATTATAACGAAAACCACCCATACCACTCTCAAGAACATGTGGTATACGGAATGATGGATAACCCTTTCCCTTGGGGAAATTACCTGGTCACGGTTACAGATGATTGCGGTTTCGAACAGCAATTCGAATTTAACGTAGAACAAATAGATGACGAACCTATTAAAGGTTACGGAAATTATGGTTGCCAAGAGTTCGGAGGGTATTTCTTGATAAAGTTTCAAACCGATAGAACCATAGTTTCGGCCCAAATTATTGATGGCCCCCCAGAACTTGAACCTTTTCCGATAAATATAGACGACGCAATTAACGAGCAAGGCGAAGTGAGAGTAGAAGGTTACCCCGAAGGTGTTTATACGGTTCTGATCGTAGACTCTTGCGGAA
>DATCKK010000433.1:0-1626 GCA_036562325.1 Cytophagaceae bacterium
TTTATAATTTTTTGCCAATTTTTAGAATCTGACAAAGTAGAGATAAATTAAAAAAATAAAGCTTGCTCTATTTTTATATAGACACAAGCCTTTAAATAATACTTAAATAAATTTACTTTTATTATCGCGCTTCACCCTATCAATTATAACTATTCTAATATACACACCATCTGCTCATAGCTGAAACGAACATCTAACAATCACTCTTCATCACTCAAAACTTCCTCTATAGCTTCCATCTTCTCATCGGAATATGCCCCACTTGTAAAATGGACGATATTACCTTCATCGTCTAACACAAAAATATAGGGTAGCTCTTTGTTCTTCATAGAAAGTTCTTTTTGATAAGTATCAATATCGCCTTTGTAGAAGAGGACATGAGGCCTTAATACATCCTGTAAATTTTGTTTCGTTCTCTTTACACTGGCCTGATAAGCAGATTGATTGGCGCCGGTGAACATTGCTATAAAGTATACATTCACATCATAATTCATGCTGAATAAATCCTGTTTCCTCTTTTCAATAAAAGTAGTAAAAGCAGGCTGTAGCCACGTTAACAGATTTTCCTCAGCTTTTTGAGAATAAGCCAAACCCAGAATAGTATATTTTCCTTTGGTGGCCTCCGGAAGATTTACTTTTTGATCCTGAATGTTTTCGCAAGTCATGACAGGAAATGTTTTTCCAACCTGCCCGTTTACATATCCAACACTTACCAGCAGGGCCAATGCAGATAAAATAAATAACACTTTTTTCATAATATTCCTGTTATTTGATTACAAAATAGATATTGAGTATAAATAATTTACTCATGGTTCCCCTTAAATTAGTCAATCCCGTTAATTTTTACTATTATTATTTTCAATGATTGAAGAAAAAAAGTTTATAAAGAACTTCCTTCCGGGAGTATTGTTCGCCCTGCTGTTGCTTCTTATTGAATATATTGAAGAAGAGTTTCGCCTCGACCTGGAAGAATTTGGAGTGTATCCACGTACGTTTAAAGGGCTCATCGGAGTTATTACTTTTCCATTTATTCACGACGATTATAAACACTGGTTTTCCAATGCTATACCGTTGGTAGTACTATCCGGATTCATTCTCTATTTCTATCGAAAAATAGCATGGAAAGTTATTTTCTTAATCTATCTATTATCAGGCCTCTGGACATGGTGCCTGGGCCGCCCTGCCTTTCATATCGGGGCAAGCGGTTTGGTTTATGGCTTTGCCAGTTTTCTGTTTTTTGCAGGGCTGTTTCGAAATGACCGAAATGCGTTAGCCGTATCTCTGATAGTTGTTTTCCTGTATGGAAGCATGATTTGGGGAATATTTCCTCTGGTAATCAGTATATCGTGGGAAGGCCATTTGGCGGGCGCTTTGGCGGGGTTACTACTTGCTTTCAATTACAGAAAATTTGATCCGCCTAAAAAGGAATATCCGTGGATGGAAGAAGGTTATATTGACCCTACCCATCAACTACTATTTCCGGATGAGCATGGCAATTACCCGGAAGAAAAACCGGAAGATTCGCCAGATAAAGGTGAAAACGAAAATAAAGTGGATGTTAATTCATTACCACTCAAATTCAAATATGTATATATACCAAAGAAACCAGACGAAAAACAACAGGGT
>DATCKK010000438.1:0-3861 GCA_036562325.1 Cytophagaceae bacterium
CTTATAATGAGGGCAATGATATTTGCGGCGGGACTGGGAACTCGTCTGAAACCGTTTACAGAAAATGCACCTAAAGCTTTGGCTGTAGTAAACAACAAGACGTTGCTTCAACGTAATATCGAATATCTGAAACTTTTTGGTATCAATGAGTTTGTATTGAATGTCCACCATTTTCCGGATAAGATCATTTCCTTTTTAAAAGACAACAATAACTTCAATTGTACGATAAAAATTTCTGATGAGACAGATGCATTGCTGGAAACCGGAGGTGGTTTGAAAAAAGCAGCACCATATCTCATCGGCAAAGATCCTTTTGTGGTAATGAATGTAGATATTCTCACCAACCTGGATCTTGGAAAGATGATTGAATTTCATAAGACCCATAAAGCTCTTGCCACCCTTGCGGTTACTACAAGAAATACATCAAGGTACTTTTTATTTAATGAGCAAAACGAGCTTTGCGGCTGGAAAAATGTAACTACCGGCGAGGAAAAAATAAGAAGGCCGAACACAACCCTTCAACCAAAGGCCTTTAGCGGTATTCACATCATTGATCCTTCAATTTTTAACCTTATTAAACAGGAAGGAAAGTTTTCAATGGTGGATGTTTACCTTGACCTATGTTCCAATAACACCATTATCGGATACGACCATTCTTCAGACAGTTTCATTGATGTCGGAAAGCCGGAATCCATAGAGCAGGCAGAAAGAATGTTTAAGTAAAAAAGATTGCTTAACTTTACTTAATATTTATAAATTCTTAGCACCATTGGAGCATTTAAAACTAAACAAACAAATAGCCTCTGCACTAAGTGATGAGGGATTCCGGGAACCAAAAGAAATTCAATCTTCTACTTTTTCAAGAATAATGGGCGGGCAGGATATCATTGCCATTGGCCCGGAAAGTTGCGGCAAATCTACCAGTATTGTTATTGGAGTACTTGCCAAATTAAACTACGCACAGGATGCTCCTCCCAGAGCTTTGATTTTAGTTCCATCCAAAGAACATGCCCAGGCGCTAGAGCAACAATTTAAAACAATTGGAAAAAACACTGATTTGCGATTGGTTATGTTATTGCCCGGAGCGGGAATTGAAGGCCAGAAAGAGGCTCTGGCTACGGGTACAGACATAGTTATCGGTACACCTGACCGGGTATTCAATCTTTATCTGAAATCAGGAATAAATATCAGTAAGCTCAAGATATTCGTCATGGATGATGCCCACCTGATTATTCAGCAAGGATTTCAATCATTGGTACATCAACTGTCAGAGAGCCTTCCCAAATGTCAGCACTTGATCTTCTCAGAGGTGCTTCACAACAAATTAGAACGGTTGATCAGCCCATTTATGAACAACCCTGCTTTGGTAGAAGTAACTGAAATGCAGGAAACTGCTAAGGAAACTATTGGCCTTTCGCTTTATCCGATCCCCAACTATAAGTCCAAGTTAAACCTGATCAATCTTCTGTTGAGTGATTATGAAGCTTACCCCAAAGTATTAGTAATAACTAATCAGCCAATTACGGCTAAAAGCGTCCATAAGAGCCTAAACAAAAGGCTTCCCGGAGAAACAGCCTTATTAAATTTGAATGAAGTTGATGCCATCACTATTTCATCCATAAATGACTTTATCAATGCGGAAGGCCTGCGTATTCTCATTGCTTCCAACGATAGTTTGAAAGATGCGGATATTAGTACAGCCCCATACATTCTGCACTTTGATGTACCAGAAGACGTACCAACATTTGTAAATCGCCTGACAATAAAAGAAGGTGAAAACACTGATGATACCAGGCAATCAATTACTTTTGCTACCGATATAGAGTTAACTCTTATTAAAAAATCCGAACAACTTTTAGGCAAATCCTTTATCAAAGAAGATCTCCCCTTCGGACTTATTATTGAAGGAGACAGAAAAAGTCATAAAAACGATCCGGGTAAGAACAATAAAGGAGCTGAAGAAAACCCTAATCCTGCTTTTCATCCTAAAAAAGAAAGCAATGCCAAAACCTACAATTATAAATACAAAGACCGTTTAAAACTTTTTGGCAAAAAAAATCGCAAAGGAAAAAAAGGCTAACTCCCTAATCTATCCCTATAGTATCTTCACCTAACCAATTTCACCAAAGTAAAAAAAGAAACCCTTTTTGAGCGTTACACCGTATTGGGAAAGTATTCTAAGTTTGTTTAATTTTAAGCAAGTTAACTATAGTATTGTACATGCAGAATTTTGAGAGAGATCGTGTAATAGAAACACGAAACAACAGGGGCTGGAAGAAGTGGGGCCCATACTTATCAGAAAGACAATGGGGCACAGTAAGAGAAGATTATAGTCCGGATGGTTCTGCCTGGGAAGACTTTAGTTTCGAACAATCCAGAAGCAGGGCATATCGATGGGGTGAAGACGGAATAGCCGGTATATGCGATCACAAACAATACCTTTGTTTTTCTGTCGCGCTTTGGAATGAAAAAGATCCGATATTAAAAGAAAGATTATTCGGAGTTACTGGAAATCAGGGGAATCATGGAGAAGATGTAAAAGAAATCTATTATTATCTCGACTGTACTCCTACCCACTCCTACATGAAGTTCCTCTATAAATACCCTCAGGGGGAATATCCTTATGAAAAATTAATCACAGAAAACCGAAACAGAGGCAAGCTCGATCCTGAATTTGAACTGATTGATACAGGCCTGTTTGACGAGGATAGATATTTCGATGTTTTTGTTGAATATGCTAAAGCAGGGCCTGAAGACATCTGTATTAAAATTACGGTTCATAACCGTGGGCCGGAGGCTGCAAGAGTACATGTATTACCTACCACATGGTTCAGAAACTTCTGGCGGTTCATACTGGACAAATATACTCCTGTAATTTTCGCCAGCGATAATAAGACTTTTCATATTGAGCATAAAGATCTTGGAAACTATTACCTCCATTATGAAGGTGATCCGGATCTTTTATTCTGTAACAATGAAACAAACCATGAAAAAGTATATGGCCATCCACCTACTCCAGGATACTGGAAAGACGGCATTAATAACTATGTGGTTAATGGCTGCGACACCGTAAACCCTGAATTAAAAGGAACCAAAGCTTCTGTAAGATATATATTGGATATTGAAGCTGGTGGATATAAAGATATAAGATTAAGGCTCTCCGCTAACAAACATGCCAATGCCTTTGAAGACTTTGATGCTATTTTTAACGCTCGTATTCACGAAGCCGATGTATTTTATAATGACATCAGCAAAGACATAGAAGATCCTGAATTAAAGTCTATCCAAAGACAGGCTTTTGCAGGAATGATGATGACCAAACAGTTTTACTACTTTGATGTATCTCTCTGGTTAAAAGGAGATCCGGGAAGTAGTCCTCCGCAACAAAGGCTTCATGGAAGAAACAAAGACTGGATGCATTTGAATAACATGGAAATCATTTCTATGCCGGACAAATGGGAATATCCCTGGTATGCGGCATGGGACCTGGCTTTTCACTGCATTCCTATTGCTATTATAGATCCTGAATTTGCTAAAAGGCAACTTATACTGCTTTTGCGCGAATGGTACATGCATCCAAACGGACAGATACCTGCTTACGAGTGGAACTTCAGTGATGTAAACCCTCCTGTGCATGCCTGGGCATGCTGGAAAGTATATGAGATAGAACGAGAGAAATACGGCCAAGGAGATATTAACTTTCTGGAAAGAGTATTTCATAAATTAATGCTCAACTTTACCTGGTGGGTAAACCGAAAAGACCGTGACGGTAAAAACATCTTCGAAGGAGGCTTCCTCGGGCTGGATAATATCGGAGTGTTTGACAGAAGCAATACACTTCCCACTGGCGGCCATCTGGAA
>DATCKK010000667.1:0-9350 GCA_036562325.1 Cytophagaceae bacterium
AAGCAATACTGACTTTTGCAACTCTGATTCCCATATAACAAGTTGTAAAATTTCTCTGCATAATAGTTTTTACAACAATCCTTCAAAAGATAAAGCCACCCCTCCTCCAAGGCTATTGGGTTAATCTTCTTCTACAAAGAATATTCAACAGAAACAAAACTCCTGTTCACTTTAATAATTAGTGGCTTGATTATTCTTTGAATCAATTTTATTTAATAATCCTCGAAATCCTTGTTAAATAACAATAGTTATTATTTCAAACTATGAAATATTTATTTCCCATAGCCTTGTTGTTATTAATATTATTTAACACAAGCTGCAACATTAATGCAGACCAGGCAGTAACAACAGAACAAAACGTATTTCCCGTTATCAAATTAACAACTGTATCTGCGCCGATAACTAATGAATTTGTTGCCAATATACAAGCTGTCAAGAATGTAGAAATAAACGCCAGAGTCAAAGGCTATTTGGAACAAGTCTATGTAGATGAAGGCCAATATGTAAAAAAAGACCAACTACTATTCAGAATAAACGACGAAGAATACCGATCTGCATTAACCAAAGCAAAAGCTAACCTGGCATATGCTATTGCCGAAGCCAATGAGTTGGAACTGGAAACAGAGCGTATGCGTGCCCTTGTAGACAATCAGGTAGTTTCAAAAACAGAATTGAAAGTAGCTCTGGCAAGACTGGATGCTGCAAAAGCTAAGATTATTGAAGCCCAATCTACTGTTGACCATGCTACCATGCAGGTAAACTTAACCCGAATAAAAGCTCCATTTGATGGAATTATCGACCGTATTCCTTTTAAAATAGGAAGCCTGATCGACGAAGGTACTACACTAACTAATTTATCCGACATAAGCGAAGTTTATGCCTACTTCAATGTATCTGAAACTGAATATCTTCAATATGTAAAATCACATAAAGGTAAAAAAGAAGAAGAGGTAGAACTGATACTCGCAGACGGAAGTAAATTTGGCCAGCCTGGCAAAGTAGAAACTATGGAGGGCGAATTTAACCAAACAACAGGCTCCATTGCATTTCGTGCACGCTTCCCTAATCCTGATAAATTGTTAAAACATGGTTCTACCGGGACTATACAATTGACAGGGCTACATAAAGCTTCCATACTAATTCCTCATAAGGCCTGCATTGAACTGCAAGACAAAAATTTTGTATTCGTTGTGGACAAGGACAATAAGGTAAGCATGAAATCATTTAAGCCCAAATACCGCCTTTCAGAATCCTATATCGTAGAGTCCGGGCTTAATGCGGGAGATGTAGTTGTCTATGAAGGAGTACAATCTATCCGTGAAGGAATGATCATAACTCCAAGATATATGGATAAAGTGTATTCAGACTTGCTACTTTCAGAACAGCAATAACCAACTGTTGTTCCTCAATTATTAACCATGTAATATACAATCATGCTGAATAAATTTATAGAAAGGCCAGTGCTATCCATAGTGATATCACTGATCATTACTTTACTCGGCCTTCTTGCTATAACACAAATACCAGTTACACAATTTCCGGACATTGTTCCCCCATCGGTAACAGTAACCGCTAAATATACAGGTGCCAATGCGGAAGTTTGTGCTAAAGCAGTTGCCACACCTTTAGAAAGAGCCATTAACGGTGTCCCCGGAATGACTTATATGTCATCCGTTTCCAGTAATAATGGTACCACTATTATTACAGTATATTTTAATGCTGGAGTCGATCCTGACCTTGCTGCAGTTAACGTACAAAACCGTGTACAAACAGTAATTGATGAACTGCCTGAAGAAGTTATTAAAGCCGGTGTTTCCACAGAAAAAGAGGTTAATAGTCTTTTGCTCTATCTGAATATAATGAGTTCAGATTCTGCTATGGATGAAAAGTTCGTTTACAACTTTACCGACATTAATATTCTTCCTGAGCTTAAACGTATTGACGGAGTAGGCTTTGCAGAGATTATGGGTAATCAGGACTACTCCATGAGAGTATGGCTAAAGCCCGACCGGATGGCAAGTTATAATGTATCTACAACTGATGTAATAAATGCGATAAGGTCCTCCAATGTAGAAGCTGCACCGGGCAAGTCTGGTGAAAGCTCCGACAAGCACCCTCAAATGCTACAGTACGTTCTTAAATATACCGGAAAGTTTTTCGAACCTAAACAGTATGAAGAAATTGTTATTAAAGCTAACAGTGATGGTTCACATCTGACATTAAAAGATGTAGCAGAGATAGAGTTCGGCTCCCTTTCCTATAGTATGATTTCTAAAACCGACGGAAAGCCCTCTGCTTCTATCATGCTTAAGCAAAGGCCTGGCTCCAACGCTAAAGAAGTTATAGAAAACATAAAAAAGCGAATGGAAGAACTTCAGGCTACTTCCTTTCCGCCAGGCGTATATTATAACGTAGCATATGATGTATCCCGCTTTTTAGATGCCTCTATTAGCGAAGTAGTACGAACATTAATTGAAGCTTTTATACTTGTATTCCTGATCGTATTCATTTTCCTGCAAGACTTCAGGTCCACGTTAATCCCTGCATTGGCAGTGCCTGTATCACTGGTAGGAACATTTTTCTTCATGCAAATGTTCGACTTTTCCATTAACCTGCTTACACTGTTTGCTTTGGTTCTGGCAATTGGAATAGTAGTCGACAACGCAATAGTAGTAGTCGAAGCAGTACATACCAAAATGACGGAAAAACTTCTTTCAGCCAAAGAAGCTACTATAGAAGCCATGCAGGAAATAAGAGGGGCTATCATTGCCATTACACTGGTAATGTCCGCCGTATTCATACCTGTTGCTTTTATGAGTGGGCCAGTAGGTATATTCTACCGACAGTTTTCTATTACTCTGGCCATTTCTATCATTATTTCCGGAATAAATGCACTCACACTCTCTCCTGCCCTGTGTGCTATCCTGTTAAAACATCAGCATAAAAAAGCTTCAAAGAATTTACTCGACAAGTTCTTCGCAAAATTTAACATAGCCTATGACAGTCTTGCCGCTAGATATATAAACCTCCTTAAAAATCTTGTACCAAGAAAAGGATTTACAATAGTTGTCTTGCTGGCTTTTTTCCTTTTGACTTATGGAATAAACTCCATTCTTCCAACAGGTTTTATCCCTACAGAAGATCAGGGAATGATCTATGTGAACGTAAATACTCCGCCCGGAGCCACTGTAGAAAGAACAGAAGAGGTACTGGATAAAATTCAACTGAAGGCGGAAAACCTGGACATGGTAGAATCTGTATCTACTCTGGCAGGTTATAGTTTAATAACCGAATCTGCCGGAGCCTCCTACGGAATGGGTATGATTAACTTGATACCCTGGGATAAACGAAATGAATCAGTTTATGATGTTATTAATCTGCTCAAAGCCGAAACCAAAGAAATTTCTGATGCTCAAATTGAGTACTTCCCACCTCCAACAGTTCCCGGCTTTGGTAACTCCAGTGGTTTTGAATTACGAATTCAAGATCGTAGTGGAGCATCCAACTTACAACAAACTGCCGATGTGATAAAAAGTTTTGTCGAAGAGTTGAATAACAGCGCTGAGATTAATAATGCATTTACCAACTTTGATGCAAGCTTTCCACAATATCTGATACACGCTGACCATCAGATTGCCGCACAAAAAGGTGTAACCATAGATGAAGCAATGAATACATTACAAACATTCATTGGAAGCTACTATGCATCTAACTTTATTCGTTTCGGACAAATGTATAAAGTGATGGTACAAGCATCTCCCGAATACCGCTCCAGGCCGGAAGATCTTCTAAAGATGTATGTTAAGAACAATGAAGGAGAAATGGTTCCATTTTCCTCCTTTATTCGATTAGAAAGAGTATACGGGCCAGAGCAATTAACCCGATATAATATGTTTACCTCCGCCATGATCAACGGAGAGCCAGCTCCGGGATATAGTAGTGGAGATGTTATTAATGCCGTAGAAAGAATTGCCAAAGAAAAACTCCCCAAAGGATATACTATTGAATGGTCTGGTATTACAAGGGAAGAAATTTTATCCGGGAAGCAGACTATTTACATATTTATTATTTGCTTGTTATTTGTATATCTTTTATTAGCTGCCCAATACGAAAGCTTCTTACTTCCGCTTCCTGTTATCCTGTCTTTGCCTATGGGAGTATTCGGCTCGTACCTGGCTCTAAAGCTGACAGGATTAGAAAACAACATATACGCACAGGTTTCTTTAATTATGTTAATAGGATTATTAGGAAAGAATGCGATACTTATTGTTGAATTTGCCATACTCCGGCAAAAAGAAACAGGCTCCATTATAAAGGCCGCGCTTGAAGGAGCTTCTGCCCGGTTAAGGCCCATCCTAATGACTTCTTTTGCATTTATAGCCGGACTTGTACCCTTATGCATTGCCTCAGGAGCAGGAGAATTAGGAAACAGATCCATAGGTACGGCAGCACTTGGAGGTATGCTCATAGGTACTATCGGAGGAGTGATATTAATTCCAGGCCTCTATGTTCTGTTTGCCAGTATTGGCAATAAAGACAAAACAAAAAAAATAAAAATCGAACAAATTTCTGAAGAAGCATTGAATTAAACAGTGATCATGTTACATAAAAGCATATATTTAATTTTATTTACTCTAATAACCCTGACATTCACTTCTTGTAAAACATACCAGATTTCCTCTTTGGATAATCCGGTAGAGCTTCCTTCTTCATATCCAGGAGTGAGCGATACAGCCAATATAGCTAAACTTAAAATTGATGAAGTCATTTTAGATTCACAACTTATAGCATTAATCCAAATTGCCATTAACAATAATCAGGATGTATTAATTGCTTTACAACGAATCAACGCAGCAAGAGCAAATTTTCAACAAAACAGGCTGGCATTACTACCCAGCCTGTTGCTTGAAACTTCAGCAGGTGTAACCCGCTATGCAGATCATACTATCGATGGAGTTGGAAACTTCGACACCAATCTTTCTCATAACATTCCCGAAGACAAACTTATACCAACCCCTACTCCCGACTATTTTATAGGATTTACAAGTTCATGGGAGATTGATATCTGGGGAAAATTAAGAAACCATAAAAAAGCGGCCCATGCACGATACCTTTCTTCTGAAAAAGGACGACATCTGATTATTACTAACCTGATTGCAGAGGTGGCTATGCACTATTACACGTTGCTGACATTAGATGCAGAACTGGAAATAATTCAAAACAACATTACATTACAAGAAGCTGCTGTTGAAACAGCCAGACTTTTAAAGGAAGGTGGAAAGACCAATGAATTAGCTGTAAGCCAATTAATGGCACAATTATTAAACAGCCGTGGATTAAAAATTAAAACAGAGCAAACCATTATTGAAACAGAGAACAGATTAAATGTATTATTAGGCAGGCTGCCTCAACCTATTAACAGAGGGAAAACACTTATGGAGCAAGAGATACCTGCCTATATCTCAGCCGGTATACCTTCTGAAATGCTCATTAATCGTCCGGACTTACAAATGGCCGAACTTGAACTAATAGCCAGCAAAGCAGACTTACATGCCGCAAGAGCAGCTTTCCTTCCTTCGTTTACCATCAATGCCTATAGCGGGCTTAATGCTTTTGCTACCTCTGCATTATTCTCTACACCCGGCTCTATTGCCTATGGACTAATGTCTGGCTTGACCGCCCCTATATTTAACCGAAAGTTAATTAGTGCCAATTTTAGATTTGCTGAGGCCAACAGGAATGAAGCATATTATAATTACCAAAAGAGAATAATAACCGGATTTACAGAAGTAACGACATCTCTTAAAAGCCTGGAGAATCTGGAAAAAATAAATAAACTTAAGCAAGAAGAAGTAGATGAACTGGAAAGAGGAGTCACTACCTCTAATCAATTATTTCAAATGGGTTATGCCTCTTATCTGGATGTAATTAATGCCCAAAGAAATGTTCTGATCGCTGAACTGGAGTTGGCTAATAATAAAAAAGAACAACTTACTTCATTAATTACTTTATACAAAGCACTGGGAGGAGGTTGGAAATAAAAACCAGGAAGTATACAAATCAGGAACATGCAATGATTGCATACTCCTGATTTATATACTATTTATTCAACACATATAAGAAATAAGGAAAAATGTTAAACTTTATTTCACCCGCAGGAAGTAACAATTCTTCAACACAAATCCTGCATACTCATAACCTCTTTCGATTAAATAAATATAAACAGGATGCGAAGAAGGATTGGCTGGAACAAAATCTTCCAGTTCCATAATAATTAGCTTAGGAGAATATTTTTGAAGATCTAAAGATTTTAAAACGTTGAAATCATGTTCTTCTGCATCAATAGACAAAAAGTCAATTTGCGAAGGTGCATTACATTGATCCAATATGGAGGTAAGTGTCCTGGTCTTCATCATGGTTCTTCTTACAACCTTTTGTCCTTCATTGAGATAACCATCCACTATACTTTTATCCACAGAAGACAGGGTATTATTAGTATATTCAATGTATTCCAGTTCCTGATCCAGATCGGAAACCAAAAAAGCCACCACCGAACAATCTTTCGGACGAATCTTTTTATGCTTTTTAATTAAATCTACATTGGGTCAATGGTTACTCCCCTCCACCCTCTTCTGTAAAATAAAAATGAATTTGAGATAAATCTCGGTTCATTACAACCTACATCGATATAAAAACCAGTCCGGGTAATAATGGGCTTTAAAATTGATTCTATCAATCGATCCTCTCCGGTAAATGAATAACTATACCTTACACTCCTTCCCGTAACTATTCTCAATATCGCCATAACCAAATATTTCAATGACCTTAAAAAAGAGGATAGCGGATACTTCCAGGTAAAAAACTGTTTAAAACTGGACCTGGCTTCCTGTATAGCAATACCATAATTGGTAAAGAATGCTCTGGAATACGCTTTATGATATAAATAAACGGATAGTTTTCTTCTAAGGAACTCTTTCATTATATGCTACTTCGTAAAGGAGGCTTACAAAGTAAACATAAATTACTTTATCTGTGACATCGTTCCCTAAACTTTATTACAAAGATATAAAGATGTGAAAAGTAATCAATTACACTCTATTGTCGGTAACAACTATTGCCCTAAGAGGTATAAAACAAAAAAAGCTACCCATTCTAGGTAGCTTATGTAGCCCGTAGGGGAATCGAACCCCTGTTTCAAGGATGAAAACCTTGCGTCCTAACCCCTAGACGAACGGGCCATTTTTATTTTGTCTCAGTGATTTATTCAACCATTTACCTGAAACGTGGCGCAAAGATATAGGGAGTTTTTTTAATTGCAAAACATTCCATCAAAAATTTTAAAAAAAAATTTAACCGGCTCTTCATCTAATTTTAGGTTGCATTTGGTTTTCGAAAACACTAAGTTTGCTTCTTATTTTTTCAAGATAACTAAAAAATTATATTAAATAATATGGCTAAAATAAAAGTCGGAATTAATGGGTTCGGACGTATCGGAAGATTAGTTTTCCGTGCTGCTTGTAAAAATCCGAACATCGAGGTTGTAGGTATTAACGACCTTGTAGATGTAGATTACATGGCATATATGCTTAAGTATGACTCTACTCATGGTAGATTTGACGGTACAATTGCTGTTCAAGACGGAAAGCTTGTTGTAAATGGAAACGCCATCAGAGTTACTGCCGAGAAAGATCCTGCCAACCTTAAGTGGGGCGAAATTGGTGCTGAATATGTAGTTGAATCTACCGGCCTATTCTTAACTCAGGAAACAGCAAGCAAACATATACAAGCCGGAGCGAAAAGAGTAGTAATGTCTGCTCCTGCAAAAGACGATACTCCTACTTTCGTAATGGGTGTTAACAACAAGTCTTACAAAAAAGAAATGACTGTTGTATCTAACGCTTCTTGTACTACTAACTGCCTTGCTCCTGTTGCTAAAGTTCTTAACGATAAGTGGGGTATTGCAGAAGGCCTTATGACTACTGTTCATGCTGCTACCGCAACTCAAAAAACAGTAGACGGACCTTCTATGAAAGACTGGAGAGGTGGACGTGGTGCTTACCAAAACATCATTCCTTCATCTACCGGTGCCGCTAAAGCAGTAGGACTTGTTATTCCTGAATTAAAAGGAAAACTAACCGGTATGGCTTTCAGAGTTCCTACTCCTGATGTTTCTGTAGTGGACCTGACTTGTAAATTAGCAAAACCTGCTTCTTACGAGGATATTAAAAAAGCAATGAAAGAAGCTTCTGAAGGAGAATTAAAAGGAATCTTAGGATATACAGAAGATGAAGTAGTTTCTAATGACTTTATCGGAGATCCAAGAACTTCTATCTTCGACGCTAAAGCAGGTATTTCATTGAATGAAACTTTTGTTAAAGTAGTTAGCTGGTATGACAATGAGTGGGGTTACTCTAACAAAGTTGTTGAGTTAATCCAATACATGGATACTGTTAAGTAATTACCTCTTAATCAAATTATAAAAGGTTGTCTTTCCAAAGGCAGCCTTTTTTATTTTCTTTATTAACCCTATTAACTACACTTATCAATAACCCACACATTGTCTTAGAATAACTGTCAATACAATCTCCGGGCAGAATATTGAAAAGGTTGGGTAAGACTTAAAATGAAATAAAAAAAGGAAGTTTAAACTTCCTCTACATCTTCTTTATAAAAACTTCTAACCACCGCATCAATTCTCTTTTTTTGGCGGATATGATGACGGAAATGCATCTCTATCAACTTATACCATTCCAGGGCGGTTAACATACCCAAGGATGGATGCATAGTTTTGTAATCCAGGTCCTTAGTTTGATCAAGCTCCTGAGACAATTTATGCATTTGCTTTATAAATCGGTAAAGCTCATCCTTCATTTTTATCGGACTATCAGGCTGTCCAGGCTGATAATCAGTGTCGTTCACACCTATTATCTTTACTCTGGGGAAACTCTTCCAAAGGAACAATAACTTACCTTTTAATTTCTTATCTCCGGTAGGCTGGCCATTTTTGCGCTCCAGACAATTTCTGATTTCCTTAAAATGAAATGAGTAAGTACCATTGATCAAGTGGTCATATACCTGTCCTATGGACCAGGCAGAAGCAGGAGTAATCTTTTTAAACTGACTCTCCCCGTAATAATCTAACTCCTTTAGCCAATATTTTGCAGTAGGCAGAAACTCCTTATAAATTTTTTCACCTTGACCTTGCACAAAATAGGTATTTGTAATTTTTACTCTAACGGCTAAGCCTGTAAAAAATTCCTCAAATATACGATTTCTTGATTAAGAAGCGGGAGCTGATGTATAAAAAAGAAAAGTAAGATACTAAAAATCAAATAAGGTTACTCCAAAAG
>DATCKK010000455.1:0-5589 GCA_036562325.1 Cytophagaceae bacterium
AAGACGCACCCATATTGGAAAAAAATCTTTCAGAGATCGACCATTTGATTTCTTTGACCAATGATCTTTTATTGATAGCCCGTTTCGATGCCCGGACAAATGTAATGGTTCGTAACAGAATGAGCATGTCAGACCTGGTAAGAGAGGTTATAAGTAATTTTGAAATCAAGGCAAGAGCAAAGAATATTTGTATAAACTGCGATTCAGAAAGTGGGATAGATATATATGCAGATATTTCATTGATGAAAAGAGTGGTGTATAACCTAATCAGTAATGCCATAAAATATAGTGGTAATGGCACCAGGGTAGAAGTAAAGCTTTATAAAACCAGAGAAGATCATTTTGAATTAGTTATTAGAGACGAAGGTATTGGTATCCCCGGAGATAAACTTCCGAATATCTTCGAGCGGTTTTACAGAGTGGCCGAAGATCGTAATAAAAGCATAGAAGGTACAGGGTTGGGGCTGTCCATAGTAAAGTCCATTACGGATGCTCATGGTTTCCGGATAAGCGTTGAAAGTGAAATAAACAAAGGGACTGTTTTCGTTGTTTCTGGCTCTGTTTTTTATTGAATTCCTGTTTCTAATCTTATTCTAATCTTTGTCAACTATTTTAGTAGTTGTACAATGAAAACCCTTAACTTGTTATGCCTAAGCTTATTATTCCCATTTTATTATTTTTTCAACTCAGCTTCGTAAGTGCACAAAATACTTATTATGTTTCTGTAACAGGTAATAATGCCAATATAGGATCATTGGCAGCCCCCTTCAGGACTATTCAACATGCAGTAAATACTGCGGCCTCGGGAGACATTATCTATGTGATGGACGGAGTTTACAATGAAAAGGTCAACATTAGTAAATCCGGTATTACCTTGTCGGCCATGGCCGGCCATAACCCCGTTATTGACGGGAATGACGGTACAACCTTAGCTCCTTCCGGAAGACAAGGGCTTATTACTATTATCAATAAGTCAAATATAAAAATCACAGGTTTTGAAATCAGAGATTTTTCCGGTTCCGGTGGAAATACGCCGGTTGGTATTTATATAGAAGGAAGGTCAAATATGATTGAGGTTAGAAATAACAAGATCCATGGAATTAACGGTACTAACGGAGCACATGGCATTGGCGTGTTTGGAGTAGATGCTACGGAAGCTTGTTATGATTTGATATTTGATGGAAATGAAATATATGATTGCAAACTATATTGGAGTGAAGCTTTTGTATTGAATGGTAATGTGAGGAATTTTGAAATTACCAATAACAGTGTACATGACTGTGATAACATTGCTTATGACTTTATTGGCTATGAAGGTGAATGCAGTGCCTGCACAGGTGATACAGGTGATAATGTAGACAGGGCAAGAGATGGATATGTAGCGTATAATATCGCCTATAATATTGATACCAAAGATAACCTGGCTTATGGCAATGAACGTTCTGCTGCCGGTTTTTATGTTGATGGAGGGCATAACATTATCTTTGAAGGTAATATTAGCCATGATTGTAACATAGGTATTGAACTGGCCAGTGAACATTACGGTAAAGCCACCAGTGATATTATTGTAAGAAATAACCTGATTTACAATAACCATATTGCCGGTATTGCCACCGGTGGATACAGCTCAGGAACAGGCGAAGGTGGAGGGCAGGCAACTAATTGTATTATTATAAATAATACATTATATCATAATAATAACTCTAGCCGAAGCCAGGACGACTGGGGCGCTGAGCTATTTATTCAGAACAGGAATATCAATAATACTTATCAGAATAATATCATAATAGCGAACAATTATTCCAGAGTAGAGATTGGAAGCCATAATAGCGGATTGGTTTGGGCCAATAATCTTTTTAGTGGTGCTCCGGGTTGGGATGTACCAGCTTCAGGTAATCCTGTTTTTGGTAATCCGGGCTTTGTGAATCCGGCACTTGGTAATTTTAATTTAACGGCATCATCCGATGCAATTGATAAAGGTGCAGCCGTCATACCTTCCACCGTTGGTACTGTTGATTTTAATAAGAATAGCAGAGTAGTTGGTACTTCTATTGATATCGGAGCTTTCGAATATAATGCAGTATTAGGAGTAAATACTAATAGTGTTAAGGAGATAAAATCAGGAGGGGAAACCTTGCAGCAGATTTTATATCCTAATCCTGCAGCAGATTATATTGCCTTTCATTCCGTTTTAAATGATGTATCGTTAATTAGTTATAAAATTATAGATGTTAACGGGAAGGTATGGAAAACCGGTACCGGAGAAGGAAACTTCACAGGTAAGGTGATAGTTTCTGTAGATCAACTAGCACCTCAGGTGTATTACTTGGTGTTGCAGTATGAAGACAAACTTTCTACCATATCATTTGTAAAAAGATAATATTACTCTACTTTGATACATTCGATTGTTGTTGATTAAGTTATTGAGTAATTACTATATAATTATGTTGAAGGCCTCTTGAGGAAATTACGTTAAGATATTTCAGGAAATGAAATGTTGAAAACTTGTTTGTTCGAAGCTTGGCCTTGCACGTAAAGAAATTTTAGTAAGAGGCTAGCCTGCAGGGTATGCAGGAGCAAGTTTTAAAGTTTTTTAGATGATATCTATTTGATTATTAATATTTTGGGCTGTTGTTTGGTGTCGGATAAGCATAACGGACTGTTGTTAAGCCCATTTTTTTCATGTTTTTAGTGAACCAGAACGGCATAAATTGAGAACTCCTCGTTTCAAAGTGTGAAAAAGTTATTCACATTTTCTGAATCATTTTTGAATTTGATGTATCTTTAAAGGATAGTTTAAAATCAACCATCCCGTTAATTAATCAAATGGCAGGCTCAGGAAATACTACGGAAACCCCATTGATGAAACAATACAACTCTATAAAGGCCAAATACCCTGGCGCCTTGTTGTTATTCAGAGTTGGAGACTTTTATGAGACCTTCGGGGAAGATGCGGTGAAGGCCAGCAAAATATTGGATATTACGCTTACCAAAAGAGGAAATGGTACAGCTTCTGAAATTGCCCTTGCCGGTTTCCCTCATCATTCACTTGATAATTATCTGCCTAAATTGGTAAGGGCCGGCCAGCGTGTGGCAATTTGCGACCAGTTGGAAGACCCGAAGTCAGTGAAGGGTATCGTCAAAAGAGGGGTAACGGAGCTGGTAACTCCTGGTGTTTCTTATAACGATAATGTGCTGGAGGTAAAGCAAAATAACTATCTGGCCTCCGTTTATCTTTCCAAAGAAAATTCAGGTATTGCCTTTTTGGATATTTCTACCGGGGAGTTTGTGACTTCACAGGGCGATTTGAACTATATAGAAAAGCTGTTACAGAGCTTTAATCCAAGTGAGATATTATACTGCAAAGCGAAGAAAAATGAGTTTCTTAAACACTTCGGCGATAAGTATAATACTTATGGGCTGGAAGAGTGGGTTTATTCTTACGACTATGCTTACGAAACACTGACCAATCATTTTGGAACAAGCTCTTTGAAAGGCTTTGGAGTTGAGAATTTAACAGAAGGAATTATTGCAGCCGGTTCTGTTTTTTATTATTTGCAGGAAACAGAGCATAAAGATATAAAGCATATAGCCAGCATCAGCCGTATTGAAGAGGAGAAGTTTGTATGGCTGGACAAATTTACCGTAAGAAACCTGGAGTTGGTATATCCTCAACATCCGGAAGGCGTGCCATTGCTAAAAGTGTTGGATAAAACCCTTACGCCTATGGGCGCCAGAATGTTGAAGAAATGGCTTGTCTTACCTTTAAAAGACATAAACCCGATTGAGGAGCGGTTGAGCATAGTGGAAGAGTTCAGCAAAAACAGAGATTTGTTGGACAGCCTGGTAAGCAATCTCAAACACATCGGAGATATGGAAAGGCTTATTTCGAAAGTAGCGGTGCGCAGAGTGAATCCACGTGAAATGCTGCAATTGAAAAAAGCGCTGGAGTTCATTAAGCCTGTTAAAGAATTATTGTTATCAGGAAAAATAGCCTCACTAAAAAAACTAAGTGATCAGTTAAGTACTTGCGATTTTCTGGTCGATAAGATCAACGCAGAGTTGAAGCCCGACCCTCCTTTGGTTACCAATCTTGGTAATATGATCAAAGACGGTGTTGATCAGGAATTGGATGAACTTCGCAAAATTGCTTATTCCGGTAAGGATTACTTATTGCAAATACAACAACGGGAGATTGAAAGAACGGGTATTACTTCTTTGAAGATCTCTTACAACAAAGTGTTTGGTTATTACCTGGAAGTAACCAACTCGCATAAGAGCAAAGTCCCTGCTGACTGGATACGTAAGCAAACTTTGGTAAATGCAGAAAGGTATATAACCGAAGAGTTGAAGACTTACGAAGAGAAGATCCTCAATGCAGAAGACAGGATAAACCAGATAGAACAACGCATATTCCAAAATCTGGTAATAAGTGCGGAAGACTATGTTACCCAGATACAGCAAAATGCCCGTGTTATAGCAGTGGTAGACTGTCTGGCTTCGTTTGCACAGGTGGCTATTGCAAATAACTATTGCAAGCCTCTGGTAAATGAGTCGAAAGTTATCAATATTAAAAGTGGCCGCCACGCTGTCATAGAGCAGCAATTGCCGGTAGGAGAGAAGTATGTGCCGAATGATATTTACCTCGATGATGAAACACAGCAGATCATTGTGATTACAGGTCCGAATATGGCAGGTAAGTCTGCTTTATTAAGACAAACGGCCCTGATTGTATTAATGGCACAGATTGGAAGTTTTGTTCCTGCTGAAGCAGCAGAGATAGGTATTGTCGATAAAGTTTTCACTCGTGTAGGTGCTTCTGATAATCTCTCTAAGGGAGAGTCTACATTTATGGTGGAGATGAACGAGACGGCCAGTATTTTAAATAACCTGAGTGAGCGAAGCCTGGTTTTGATGGATGAGATAGGCCGGGGTACAAGTACGTATGACGGAATATCCATTGCCTGGTCCATTGTTGAATATTTACATAACCATCCAAAATATAGAGCTAAAACATTGTTTGCTACCCACTATCATGAGTTAAATCAATTGGCCCATGATTTTCCCCGAATAAAGAACTTTAACGTTTCTGTAAAAGAAGTAGGCAATAAGGTAATATTCATGCGCAAGCTGAAAGAGGGGGGAAGTGAACATAGTTTTGGTATACATGTGGCACAGATGGCGGGAATGCCTAATAACGTGGTTATTCGCGCAAGTGAAATCATGCGCCATTTGGAAAAAGATAAAATAAGAAATAAGGATAAAGAACGCATACAGGAAATACCGAAGAATAATTTTCAACTGCAATTGTTTGATCCTGTGAATCCTAATTTTGAAAAGGTGCGTGAGATGCTGGATAAGCTGGATATCAATACCATTTCTCCCGTAGAAGCTTTGCTGAAGTTGAATGAAGTGAAGCTGTTGTTGTCGGAGAAAACGGTGAACAGCGAACAATGAGATAAGTTTTAAGTAATAAGTTGTAGGTTATAGGTATCGCTTAAACTGGTAGTAATTACAGTTGGGTAGAAAGCATTTCCTGAATGGCTGTGAAATCTTATTTACTTATACTTATAAACTGTTACTTATAAC
>DATCKK010000467.1:0-3788 GCA_036562325.1 Cytophagaceae bacterium
TAATACGCCATTTTCAATTCTGATATTTTCGGGACGATTTGTATAATATTGAAGTTCGTTATTATAACCACCATAATTGTTCACTTCAATATTCCAAACCTGAGTATTCAGAGTAGGCCCGTCGAACTCGTCTGACCACACCTGTTGCCAGATTTGAGTGTTTCCAGTTTGTGCAATACATAAAAGCAGTGCCCAAATAAAGTAAAGCGTAATTTTTCTCATTTTTATATTGGTTTAGTTATTGATTTTTGCATCATCGAAATGAGCTATCGAAAAATATCAATTCCTAAAGCGATTTAGTCTTTTCTCAGAGGGACATATCAGGGACATGCTTCAGTAAATAATGGGACATCTGTAGGACATAAAATTGAGTACTTAATGAGCCCCCCCTGAATAACAAACCAATAACCTACCTGAAAGAAGTATTGTTTTACTTTTTAATAACTACTCAACTGTTAATCACTAAATGAAAAAGGCTGCCCCTGAATTTTGGGGCAGCCTCTCCTTTATAAAATACTACAAATAGCAAGTATTAGTCTTTATCCACGTTTTTAGGCTTGCTTCCTTTTCTGACCTTCGTGATAAAATACTGATTATTTAAGGTTGTGTTTAACAAATAATCGCCGTCAGCAAGATCGTAGAAAGAAAATGTTTCTGTATAATGGCCAGGAACATAATTTTTCTCCTGAATAACTTTAACTTCTCTGCCGCTCATATCAGTTAATACCATTTTCACTACACAAGGCTGTGTTACTTCAAACACCACATTCGCATCTGCATATATAGGGTTCGGATAGACCACTATTGTGTTATCTACAAGGATATCCGACTCTTTCACAGAAGTAGGTACTTCCACAGAAATGGTGACAGCAGATGAATTCTTATATTCTCCATCATTATCATAAGCTCTGGCGGTAATCGTATAGGTACCTGTTCCCACATTAGTCCATATGTAAGTATAAGGAGAAGTAGTAAGCTCTTGCAAAACTACTGAGCCATTATATAACACTACCTTTTCTATACTTCCATCCGGATCAGATGCATTCACTTCTATGCTAATCGTAGCAGGTGACAAGAATACCGATTCATCCTCCGGACTTATAATAGTTACCGTAGGTAATTGGTTTGGCTCCTTCACAGTAATAATAATTTCATTACTAAAGTCAAACCCATCTTTATTATCTATAGCCTTCGCTTTAATAGTATAAGTCCCGGCCGGCATATCTGCCTTGTTCAAAATATAAGGAGAGTTTGTAATGGTACCAATGAGAACATCGTCCTGATAAAACTCTACCTGCTTAATAGAACCATCCGAATCGGAAGCTGTAGCTGTAAATACAAAGCTTGCCGGAGCAATACCTGTTGTGGTATTAGAAGTCAAACTAACCGTCGGATTTACATTAGCTGCTTCTACTACTATAGAAACAGGATCACTGGTTGAATAGTCATCATCATCATCATAAGCCTTTGCTGTAATAGTATAGGATCCTGCAGCTACATCCACCCAGTTGTGCTCATAAGGATAATCAAAATCGGTTGTTAATAATTGTCCATTCCTATAAAACTCAACTTTAATAACCGAACCATCCGAATCAGTAGCATTGGCTGTCAAAATAAAATCAGCAGGCACCACACCGCTTGTGGCATTAGATGAAAGGCTAACAGTCGGTGGTACGTTTGGTGGCACTCCTACTGTTATGTTTATTGCTTCACTGGTTCCAACACCACCTTCATTATCGTAGGCTTTTGCCGTGATAGAATAATTTCCGGCAGATACATCTTGCCAATTATATTCATATGGAAAATCAAGATCTGAATAAAGTAATTCTCCATTCTTATAAAACTCAACTCTTTCTATAGTACCATCAGAATCTGTTGCCGTAGCAGAAAATATGAAACTTGCGGGTGCTGTACCTGTGGTAGCATTAGAACTTAAAGTAACTGATGGAACAACATTGGGCAGTTTTACGGCTAAACTGACGGTGTTACTTACTGTCATTGCTTCGTTATCATCATAAGCTCTTGCCTCAATGGTATAAGTACCTACAGCTACATTTGTCCAATTAAATACAAAAGGCGAACTGGAAACGGTACCAATCAATACATTATTGGAATAGAACTCTACCTTTTCCACGGTACCATCTGAATCAGTAGCTGTAGCTGTAAGGGTAAAGCTTGCTGGTGAAATACCGGTAGAAGAGTTAGAGCTTAAGCTTACAACAGGAGGGTTATTACTGAATATTTGTCGATATAATACGGATGCAGGAATCACCTGTTTGGTTATACCCGGCCCGGAGTAAGAAACCGTCAAGCCCTGACCTCCCAGGTTTTGGAATAAATCCACCATTATCTTATGCTTACCCTGCCTTAGCGCAATCATGGCATTTTTCTCAGGAGTCATTCCGTGTAAACCATCATTATTTATGAGTAATGTTTCACGATCTCCGAAATATAACATGGATCCATCATCAGATGCCAGATAGAATGTATATATACCATCCTGCGGAATATTGATAAATCCGGAATACGCAATACCATAACGTTCATTACGATCTTTAACATCGATGGAAAAGGTAGATACCGTACCTGATTTTTTAGCAGTTAAGCTTGCATAATCAGGAAGCACAGATACCTCATTTGAAAATTCATAATAGTTGTACTCCAGGGCACTTTTGGTCAAAGCAGGATTTTCCGGATCACGATAAGAAAGAGCATAAACAGTTACTACGGAAGAAACTGTCACTGCCCCTTTGTCATCAAAAGCTCTTGCAGTTAGTTTATATACCCCCTCCTGAACAGAGTTCCAGTTCCATGTGTAAGGCGAAGAGTTGTCTTCACTCATTTTTACATCATCCAGATAAAATTCAACTTTAGTAACCGCACCATCCTGATCTGCTGCAGTTGCTGTTACTGTAACATTGGATCCTGCTATCACTCCGTGATTATCGGCAGGTGCTGTAATGTTTACAGTCGGGAATTTATTGTTTTTAAATGGAGATAAGTGTCTTCCCTGGATAGGCGCCTGAAATTCTCCGGATGGCATTTTCCACGCTACTGCAAAATGGTCTTCTCCTCCTCCTTCTTTATGTAAGGCTTCGACATAATACTTCTGGCCCGCTTTTAAATATATAGAAGCTGATTTTTGAGAAGCATTTTTATACCAGTTTCTGGTATTAACAGCCCCTGACAGATACGCAATCCTTACTTTTTCCGAAGGATCTCCGGATGTACTTAGCCATAATTCGGAGTAATCATCACTTGCAATATAAAAAGTGTAATTACCTGTATAAGGCGGACAAATATAGCCGCGGTATCTAACCCCATAATTATTACCATCGTCGGACTTCGACTCAAAATTTGGATTTTCAAACGTAGAGGTTGGAGTGGTATTAACTGGTATTGCACTAGTTTGAGTACCGCTAATGCCATCCCAACGCTCCACACTGATCGTACCATTTTCAGGACATTCAGAAATGGGTGATAATCTATAAAGCACACCTGCAGGTACTACTTGCTTAGAAATACCGGGGCCTTCCCAGCTTAATATTAAATCTAATCCCCCCAATTTTTGAAAATGAGCAAGAGTAAAAATATGCTTTCCTTTTTTAAGCCAGATGTATCCGCTTCGCTCTCTTGCGCTATGGATGCCATCATTATTTACCACTACCTCATTTCCTATGTAAAATCTTGATCCATCGTCTGAAGTAAGGTAAAAAGTATATTTACCATCTTCAGGCACATCTATATATCCATGGAAAGTAAGTCCGAAATTTTCAGCACGTAAACGT
>DATCKK010000470.1:0-12404 GCA_036562325.1 Cytophagaceae bacterium
TATTGAAAAATCACCGGAAATTAAAGAAGCGAAAAAGGAAACTCCAGTACAGGAAACTAAGGTAGAGAAAGAACCTGTCAAAGAAGAAGTAAAAGCCGAAGAAGTGCAGGAAAACGTACAGGAAGAAGAAGTCGAAGAAACAAGTGTTGAGCAAGAAGCTGAGGAGGAAACTGACCTGATAGAAGCAAAAGCAGAACAACTCAAAGGCTTAACGGTACTTGGTAAAATAGAGCTTCCTGATAAAAAGAAAAAAGATAAGCCGGTTGCTTCTTCTGATGAATTAAAAGATAAAAAGAAAGCTAAAAGAAAGAGAAAGCGCCTTAGAATCAACACTCCAATAAAAGGCGAAGAGCAAAAAGGCCAGGCTACCTCTCCTACTCCGGCACATAAAGGAGGGAACAAACCTCCATTCAAAAAAGGTGGAAAGCCTGCCGTTGAAAAGAAAGAAGAAGTTTCTGATAAAGAAATTCAGGATAAAATAAAAGCCACTCTGGCTAAGCTAAGCGGTGGTGGCGGAAAACAACAAATCAACAGAGCAAAATACCGAAAAGAAAAAAGATCTGCTATTGCTGAAGCTAACGAAGAAAGAATGCTTCAGGAACAGGAAGAAGCTAAAACATTAAGAGTAACAGAATTTATTTCTGCTAACGATATGGCTTCTTTAATGGGGGTTTCTGTTAATGAGGTTATCTCCACCTGTTTAAGCCTTGGCATGTTCGTTTCTATCAACCAAAGGTTAGATGCGGAAGCAATAACCGTTATTGCTGATGAATTCGGTTACAATGTTCAGTTTACCAGTGCTGAAGAAGAGGAAGAACTGCTTAATGAGGAGGAAGACAATGAAGAAGATCTTCAAACCAGAGCACCGATTGTAACAATCATGGGTCACGTAGACCATGGTAAAACTTCTTTGCTTGACTACATCAGAAAATCTAAAATTGCTGCAGGCGAAGCTGGAGGTATAACCCAACACATCGGAGCATATGGTGTTACAACCGATTCAGGTAAAAAAATTACTTTCCTGGATACTCCGGGCCACGAAGCCTTCACCGCTATGCGTGCACGGGGAGCAAAAGTAACCGATATTGTTATCATAGTAGTTGCTGCTGACGACAGTGTGATGCCTCAAACCAAAGAAGCTATTAATCACGCTTTGGTAGCTGGTGTACCGATTGTTATTGCAATTAACAAAATCGATAAACCGTCAGCCAACCCGGATAAAATTAAAGAAGAATTAGCGAAAGAAAATATATTGGTTGAAGATTGGGGAGGTAAATATCAGTGCGAATTGATCTCCGCAAAAACCGGTCAAGGTGTTCCGGAACTACTTGAAAAAGTCTTGTTAGAAGCAGAGCTTCTGGAACTGAAAGCTAATCCAAACAGAAAAGCTGTAGGTACAGTAGTTGAAGCTTCACTGGATAAAGGAAGAGGATATCTTGCTACCGTACTCGTTCAAACCGGAACATTACGAGTTGGCGATGTAATGCTTGCCGGTGCTCACTATGGAAAAGTAAAAGCGATGACTGACCATAGGGGTAACCGACTTAAAGAAGCAGGGCCGTCTCAGCCAGTTCAGGTTCTCGGACTGGACGGTGCTCCTCAGGCAGGTGACAAATTCACTGTCATGGATAGTGAAAGAGAAGCCAGAGAAATTGCGGCTAAAAGAGAGCAACTGCTTAGAGAACAAAGCATACGAACTAAAAAACATATTACTCTGGACGAAATCGGTAGACGATTGGCTATCGGTACCTTCAAAGAGCTTAACGTTATTGTTAAAGGTGATGTGGACGGTTCTGTTGAAGCGCTTTCAGACTCTTTATTGAAGTTATCTACAGATGAAGTTCAGGTAAGAATAATTCACAAAGCTGTTGGACAAATATCTGAATCGGATGTTCTGTTAGCCTCTGCTTCAGACGCCGTAATCGTAGGATTCCAGGTACGTCCATCTAATACAGCAAGAAAACTGGCAGAGCAGGAAGAAATCGAAATACGTCTTTACTCTATCATTTACGATGCTATCAATGATGTAAAAGACGCAATGGAAGGTATGCTTGCTCCTAAGGTTGAAGAAGTAATTACCGGAAACATCGAAGTGCGTGAAGTATTCAAAATCTCCAAAGTTGGAACTGTAGCCGGATGCTACGTAACCGATGGAACAATCAAGAGAAACAACAACGTACGTCTGATTCGTGATGGTATAGTTGTATTCACAGGTCAAATTGATGCCCTGAAACGATTCAAGGACGATGTATCTGAAGTGAAAGCTGGATACGAATGCGGAGTAAGCCTTAAAGGTTATAATGATATTCGTATCGGGGATAATATTGAAGGCTTTGAAGAAAAAGAGGTTAAACGTAAACTTTAAAAAAACAACAATCAAATTTATAATAAGAGCCTCCTTAAAAGTGGCTCTTTTATTTTTTATCTACTCTCATTTATCTTTTCAGTAATAATAAGCGCAGGCTTATTATTGGTTAACACAGTAGCAAAGACATAAACATCTCCTCCCTCCTTTATTCCTGTTTTTCTCCTTACCACTTCTACTGAATCGGGAAAGTTTCTTGTAGTAACATTTGCTTTTAAATCGGGAATGGCGGACTTCGTAGCTTCTTTAGAATACTTAACAATATTTTTTATTGCAAAGGACCGTCCGGGAAACCCTGGAATCAAAGCCTGTGAAGTATATAGATGCGAGTTTCTATGCAGTTTATCCAAACCAAACTTTAATGCTATCGATTTAAATGCACCGGCTTTTAGTATTGATGCATTAGGTTCATATAAATACTTCAGTGGCTCTGAAAGTTTCAAAGAACAACTTCTCTCTTCCGAATATATAAAGTCAAACTTCTCCACTCCATTCCTGGTCAAATTAAAAGTTTTTATCTGCGGCTCTCCTTCAAAGTTACCCTCCAGTAAATACAACACTTCCTTGCATTCATTTTCAACAGAAACAACCATAACCTGAGAAACCTGGGAAAGATCTTCAAGAGCCTTTGAAATATCCAGCATTGGAGATGTTTTAATTAAAACCTGACGGGCTCTTATTAATTGAGGAAGCAAGAGAAGTACATTAGGCTCACAATCTTTTAGCGAAACTATTTTTTTAGAATCTATTCTTCTTGCAGGATCAAGATAATATACATCTGGCACGGCAGTACTCCCAATTACTTCTTTAAGATCCCCCACTTTGACCTGCACATTTGAAATATGCAATACATTTAGATTATGTCTTACAATTTCTGTGAGCTCTTTATTCCTTTCAACATACACTACTTCTTCAAATACTTTAGAAAAAGCTATAGTATCAATTCCAAAGCCGCCGGTTAAGTCCATTAGAGTTGATCCCGACAACAAGGATGCTTTGAACCTGGCAGTTTGTTCAGAGGATGATTGTTCGAGGTTAAGCTTAGGTGGAAAAATAATACCGCGAGTTCCGGCTAATTCGGGAAGTTTCTTTTCAGCTTTCCTCTTCCCCTCTATCTGCAGAACTATTTCCGGCATTGGCCAACCCTTCGGCCTCCCAGAGCTTAATAATAGTTTTGTAGTATCTATATTTTTATTTTCCTCAATAAACTTTTGGACCTCGCTATCCAACAATTTATTTATATCCATATTCAATGAACAAAAAAGCCATCGTTAAAGATGGCTTTTTAAAATGATTTATCAGAGCTTATTCTCTTTAAACAAGTGCTTTTTTCATTAAGTATTCAGCTATTTGTACTGCATTAGTAGCGGCACCTTTTCTAAGGTTATCAGCTACAATCCACATGTTCAAAGTTTTTGGCTGTGTCTCATCTCTTCTTAATCTTCCTACAAATACTTCATCTCTTTTATGAGAGTTCATAGGCATAGGATATTTCAGATTTTTAACATCATCTTCCACAATTACCCCTTCTTCTTTTGAAAGAATCTCTCTTACCTCATTAAGATCAAATTCATTTTCAAACTCAACGTTTACAGACTCTGAATGCCCTCCTATCACAGGAATTCTTACAGTAGTTGCTGTAACTTTTATTCCCTCATCCCCCATAATCTTCTTCGTTTCGTTCACCATCTTCATCTCTTCCTTAGTATATCCGTTATCAAGGAATACATCAATATGAGGAATTACATTAAGGTCAATTGGGTAAGCATAAGCTTTAGGTCCATCCATTTTCCCCTTTCTCTCATCCATTAACTGATCAACAGCTTTCTTGCCGGTACCGGTTACAGACTGATAGGTAGAAACAACTATTCTCTTAACTTTATATTTTTTATGCAATGGATTAAGTGCAACTACCATTTGAATAGTAGAGCAATTTGGATTAGCAATAATCTTATCTTCTTTGGTTAGCACCTCTGCATTGATCTCAGGAACTATTAATTTCTTAGTAGGGTCCATTCTCCAGGCTGATGAGTTATCCACCACAGTTATTCCTGCTTCTGCAAACTTTGGAGCCCACTCCAGAGAAGTACTTCCTCCTGCCGAAAAAATTGCAATTTGAGGTTTCTTGCTTATAGCAGTTTCCATACTTACAACAGTGTATTCCTTACCCTTGAACACAACAGACTTACCTACTGATTTTTCTGATGCCACAGGGATAATTTCTGTCACAGGAAAGTTTCTTTCCTCCAGAACTTTCAATATTTCACCACCTACTAAACCGGTAGCTCCACATACTGCTATTTTCATGTTAAATACTTGGTTATATTTTTTATTAAAATACAAAGTTAAACAAATAATTATATAATTTTGGCCTGTGGGAATTAGATATTTAATATTTTTTTTGATTTTTTCTTACCCCCTTTACGGCCAGTATATGGAAAGTTTTGAAGATGGGGTACTTGGCTCCGATTGGCTCGGAGACACTTCTGCTTTTTTTATTAATTCCGATAATTGGCTACAGTCTAATGGCCCTACTTCTCTGACCTCTATTTATATTTCAAAGCCCGTTGGCTTCCCGGTTAAGGAATGGCAATTAAAAGCCATGCTTCCATTTAACCCTTCTTCAACTAATTATGCAAGAGTTTATCTATCTGCCGACAGACCAGACCTGAAGTCTCCGGATCTAAATGGATATTTCATAAAACTGGGTGGCGAAACCGGCAGCACTGATGCTATCGAATTATTCAAACAGGAAGGTAAAGTCATTACTAAATTAATCCGGGGCAAAGACGGACAGTTAGGAAATACAAGTAATTCCATTGGCATTAAAGTGATTTATGCTGACCATACCTGGAAAATATTAGTTGATTCCTCCTTAACCGGTAATTTTACGGAGGAGGGACAGTTTACAGAGGAAACAATTCTAAAAAGTCCATCTTACTTTGGTATCATTTGCTTTTATACCGCTACCCGATCAGACAAATTTTTCTTTGACGATATCATTATAAACGCAGCGCCAATTGCAGCACTGCAAACATTAGCTATCAATCCATATAAAATTAACATTCTGTTAAATCAAAGTCTTAATAATTACACAATCGATTATGGAGAAATAAACGGAATCAAAATTCAAGGATATCAATTCATAGTTAATGACTCTATAATTTCGATACAGCTTGATGCACCTTTACCATATGGCAATCATTCCGGAGTTATTTATGCTACAAGTGATAGCAGGCAAACAATTCAGATTCCTTTTCTTTTACATTTTAAAAGGCCTGTATTATACGGCGACATAGTAATAAATGAAATTTATCCCGATCCTTCTCCCAGTATAGGACTCCCTGAATACGAATACATAGAGTTGTACAACAATACATCAGACACTATAAACCTAAAAGGTTTTAAGCTTACCGATTTATCCACATCTACTATTTTACCAGAATACAAAATTGCTCCTTACAGCTATGTTTTACTAACTAATGAACAAGGAGTCAGCGAATTTAACATACCCAATAAAATAGGCCTTTCCAATTGGCCTTCATTGAATAACACTAGCGATGAGTTGTCACTGATAAATGAAAAAGGTGCATTAATCTTTAAGGTAGAATATACCATTATATGGCATCCACCTTCCAAAAGAGATGGTGGATATTCATTTGAAATGATAAATCCTCAATATTATTGTGATCAGCATAACTGGAAAACAAGTATAGCAGTACTGGGAGGAACACCAGGACTCATTAACTCTGTTTATGACCCAACACCCGATATACAAGGACCTGAAATAACCAACTGGGAAATCGATTCTACTCAACTATATCTTTTCTTTGATGAATATCCTGATTCAACCAATATATCCGATGCTTCAGCGATACTAATTTCACAGGATGAAACTATTTCTTTAAAACTTATTTCTGTTTATCAAAATCAACTAGTATACTCCCTGGCAGATAACATAGCAGAAAGCAAAAACTATCAATTACACATTTCATCTATTTTCGACTGTAAAAGGAATAAATCAAAAGATACGTCCATTGCTATTGTATTCCCATCAAAAGAAACAAAAGGACAAATAGTTATTAATGAAATACTCTTTAACCCCTTACCATACAAGTTTGATTTTGTCGAGATCTACAACACATCCAACTACTACTTTGATCTAAAAGACTGGAAAATTTCCAATGGAAAATCTGCTCAGGTCATATCCTCCCGACGTCTTATCATTCCACCAAAAGGATATATGGCTTTTACTCCGGACAAAGCCTCCTTACTCAACACCTACAATTGCGAAGAGAAAAACATTATACAAAATCCTTTACCTGCGTTCAATGATGATTCGGGAACAGTTATAATTATAAATCCGGAAGGTGTTATCCGTGATAAATTCAGTTATAATGAAAATTATCACTTCAGCATTCTTAGAGATGTGGAAGGAGTATCGCTTGAACGGATAAACCCTGATTCCCCCACAGACAATCCCAATAACTGGCATTCCTGTGCAGAAACCGCAGGCTTTGCAACTCCGGGAAAAGAAAATTCCCAATTGATCAATGGTTCATTAAATGATAATTTCTTTGTAGAACCGCCGATCATATCCCCGAACCAGGATGGAGACAAAGATTTTGCATACATCAACCTTAATTATGACAAGCCCGGACTGTTGGCGAACATTTTTATCTTTGATTGGGAAGGCAGAATGGTCAAGAACTTAGTATCCAACCAAAGCATCCCCTCTCAAACATTTTTTCAATGGGATGGAACGGATGACAAACAAAACCTTGTCAGAGAAGGTTATTACCTAGTATATGCAGAAATATTTGACTTAAATGGTTTTTCCGAAAAACATAAACAATCGATTGTAGTCCATATCGACTAAAGCGGGAACTGTTACTTCTAATACCTCTGTTTACTTTATACTACTGGAACTTCTTAAATTATTTATTTAAGTATGAGATGCCTGGTCAATGATATTATCAAAAGTTGCGTATCCAAGAGAAAAACTCCGGAAGTTATCAACCGATATCTTCGGATAAAACATAATATTTACATGGATATAAAATCGGTTAAACATAGAATGGATGCTATCCGATTGAATTATAAATTTCACTAACCATAAATTAATTTTGGCCAATAACTATTTAATCAACCTCTCGTATACTGGTTTTTCAGTAATCCTGTTAATAGAATTGTCCGTAAACTTTTAGTATAAAATTAAACTTTATCTTCAGATAATTTTATTGTAACTTCGCGAATTAAAGTTGGATTGGCAGGGTTACAAGAAATAAATTCTTGATATAAACACTAAAACCAGACATAACCATGAGCAACAATAAAGAGGAAAAGGTAAGATATTCAGAAGAGGAACTAAAAGAATTTCAAGATCTTATAACTGAAAAACTGGAAAGAGCCCGAAAAGAGCTTACCTATATGAAAGAAGCTTTGAGCAGGAAAAACGACCCGGGAACAGATACTACCGCCGGTACGCTAAAACTGCTGGAAGACGGTGCTGATACTGCTGAAAAAGAAAACTTTACACAGCTTGCTGCCAGACAACAAAAGTTTATCCAACAGTTGGAAAATGCGTTGGCAAGAATCAAAAATGGCACTTACGGAATTTGTATAGATACCGGCAAATTAATTCCAAAGGAAAGACTAAGAGCCGTTCCTCATACACAGCATTCCATTGAAGCAAAACTGAACAGAAAAGACTAAGTAAAATCAAATGGATTTTCTCCAGAATCATATTGAGAGTTTGATATTTTGTGCGGCGGAACCTGTAAAAATCGATGAAATCAGGCAATGTCTGAATGAAATGTTTGAGGCAGATGTTCCTGAGGAAGACATTACCAACGCCATTGATGTTCTACTTAAAAAATATGAGGGAGACACTTATCCTTTTCAAATATACAGAATAGGGGGTGGATATCAGTTTTTGACCAAACCAGCTTATCAGTCAAGTTTAAGCATATTTTTAAAACAAAAGTCAAAAAAAAGGCTATCTACCTCTGCGCTTGAAACGGTTGCTATCATTGCCTACAAGCAACCAATTACCAAACACCAGATTGAGCAGATACGAGGGGTTAATTGTGATTATGCCATCCAAAAACTATTGGAAAAAGAACTCATAGAAATTCAGGGGAAATCGGATGGCGTCGGTAGGCCAATATTATATGGCACCAGCAAAAAATTTATGGAATATTTTGGGATAGACAGTCTAAAAGATCTACCCATGCCTAAAGATTTTAGTTCGGAAGAAAACACAATTGGCGAAGAAAAAGACACAGAGTTTCAAGTGAATAAAGAGGCCGGGAATGAACCCGAAATCGAAGACAAGCAAAGTTCTGTTACCATAAATGAAGAGCCGGAAGGACAACAACAGGACAATATAACAGATAACGAGCAGGAAGAACAGGACAGCGAAAGCGAACAAAGAAATGAAGACCAATAACAACAAAAGAAACTTCGACAAAAAATCAACTAACAAGAAAAAGGAAGATGGTTCAAAATCATCTTCCTTTTCTTTAAAAGGCGAAAACCCAAAAGAGCATAAATCTTTAAATTCAAAATCAAAAGATTCGAAGCCCAAAGCAGCAACCAATAAATCTTTCAGAAATTCCGGTAAATCATCTAATGAAAAGGAACATCCTCTAAATAAAAAAATTAAAACTGCCTATGGCAGAAAAGAAGGTTCTCCTCTTTTTAAAAAGAAACAGCATCAAAGCTTTGACCAGTCAAAACCTCAGGTAAAATCTGCTGAAGATGGATTAATCCGGTTAAACCGATACATCGCTAATTCTGGAGTTTGTTCCAGAAGAGATGCCGATAAGCTGATTCAGGAAGGTTTGATATCTGTAAATGGTACCGTTATAACCGAACTGGGCTATAAAGTAAAACCAACAGATACCGTTAAATATGACAACAAGACATTAAACAGGGAAAAACCGGTTTACATCCTGCTTAATAAGCCCAAAGATTTTATTACAACGTTAGACGATCCGGAAAACCGCAAAACTGTGATGGATATAGTAGGAAAAGCTTGTAAAGAACGGATTTTTCCTGTTGGCAGATTAGATAGAAATACCACTGGTCTTCTTTTATTGACTAACGATGGTGAACTGGCAGAAAAGCTTACTCATCCATCACATAAAATTAAAAAAGTATATCAGGTAGAACTTAACGCTCCCGTTTCCAGAGAAGATTTTGACAAAATAAAGCAAGGGCTTAGACTGGAAGATGGCCCGGTAAAAGTGGACGACATTGCCTATATCACCCCGGATAAAAGGGTTTTAGGGCTGGAAATACACGAAGGAAGGAATCGGATTGTTCGAAGAATATTCGAGCATTTAGGATATGAAGTAGTAAAACTTGACCGGACCGTATATGCCGGTTTAACCAAAAAAGACCTTCCCAGGGGGCAATGGAGATTTCTTACAGATAAGGAAATCAAAACATTAAAGTATATTCTTTAACTTTGTATTTTACAGCAAAAGTTGTTCATGGACCTTTCTATTATTATACCCATTTTTAATGAAGAGGCGAATATTGAGGTATTGTATAGCCGGTTAAAACCGGTTGCATCCAAAATCAGCTCCGATCATGAGTTTATTTTTATTAATGATGGTAGTCATGACAGATCCCTGGAGTTAATTAAAGAACTTAGCGTTAAAGATTCATCGGTAAAATATATAGATTTTAGCAGAAACTTTGGCCATCAGATAGCTGTTACAGCCGGACTTGACAAATCTGCCGGCAAAGCTGTAATTATAATTGACGCAGACTTACAAGATCCTCCTGAAGTCATATTGGATATGTACGCCAAATACAAAGAGGGATTTCAGGTAGTATATGCAAAAAGAAGATCCAGAGCCGGTGAAAGCTTCATGAAAAAATTCACAGCTAAGATGTTTTATCGCATTTTAGCCAGAATCACCAATATTCATATACCTGTAGATACCGGAGATTTTAGAATTATTGACAGAAAGGTAGTAGAGGTATTAAAGGAAATGCCAGAACAACAAAAATATCTGAGAGGCCAGATTTCCTGGATTGGCTTTAAACAAACTTTTGTTGAATACGACAGAGATCAGAGGCACGGTGGAAAAACGGGTTACACCTATAAAAAAATGATTCGCTTTGCTCTTGATGGCATTACATCCTTTTCCAACTTCCCTCTTAAGTTTGCGACATTCGCCGGCTTTATAGTTTCTGGTATCGCTTTTTCAGTTATGCTTTATGCCCTATACGCCCGGTTTATTTCCAAAGATTACGTTCCTGGTTGGACGTCGCTTATCTTAAGCGTTTTGTTCATTGGCGGAGTTCAGTTGATTTGTATTGGGATAATCGGCGAATATATAAGCAGGCTAAGCACTAATGTCAGAAACAGGCCTATTTATATTGTAAACGAAACCAACATCAAGAGCCCAAAAGAAGCGGTTTATGACTTAGAGGAGGGACAGAATCGATAATGGAGCCTTGTTAAAAGACTCATTTCATTTCTACTTCTTCCTGTATTTATCATGTAATCCTATACCCATTAAAATCATAGGCTTTATTTTTTCCAACCGGGAAAGTTTTGTACTTTCCTGCTTCGCAGATTCAATGTATTTTCTGTTTAAAGGGAGTCAGCTTTCTAAATGCTTCGGAAAGAGCCGCATCTTGTTTTAAGGCTTTGCTTAGTAGAGAAGATTTAATATCCGCTTTCTTCTCTGGTACCACCTTTAAACCTTTCTTGGCATTTTCCATTGCTTCCAATATATAAGCCAGCACCACCTCTTCGTCTACTTGTTCCAAAGAAGTAAAGCGCATTTGTCTCAGCGATTTGGTTTTACCTTCAGAGGCATTAACCAGCATTTTTTTCTTGTCTTTCAGAAGTACGCCATTATAAAACCAAATCCCAAAATAACTTTTGGAACTACCCACCATCAATACATTTATGTTATTATAGGTAAAAACAGGAGCGCCCCATTTGACGGTTTCGACAAGAGGTGTTTTCCTGACTATTGACAAAATGTATTGTACTTCTTTTGTATAATCTTTGGGTTCAGGCATACTGATTAAGAATATAATTAGATCCCATATTTTTAGTAATTCTGCTCGCTAATCTCAACATGTACCCTTCTCTATTTCTTCGGCTACATACATATTTAAATAATACACCAGCTTCTGTTTATTTTCGGAATAGCTCTGCTGATATTGGCCAAAGGCACTCCCTCTTCTCTCACAAAATCAACATTTCAATGCTAATCTTTTCTCTCAATAGAGACATTTAAAATCGCTAAATATTACTACCTGGTACGGTTTTATACATAATTTATCTCTTCCTAAAACATTTTTTTTAGATTTTTTAAAACCAATCAGTATTTTCTCAAGTAATAAAGGATAATTTAAAACAGTTAACTAAAAAACTCCATCGAGGGATTAATGAAAGCCTATTGATCATTTATCAGAAAATCCCATTAGAGTGGAATAATCTGTAAAACCACTATTGAAAGGGAATAACACAAGCATAAAAAAAACAGGAGCGCACGAACCAAAAGAGAAGCAAACTCTTTTCATATACACACTCCTGTTGAAGATGTGGTGACGAGTGGAATCGAACCACCGACACAAGGATTTTCAGTCCTTTGCTCTACCAACTGAGCTACGTCACCGTAAAGTGGTGCAAAGATACTGTTTTTTTTATTTAAGCAAAATTATTAATATTAAAACTTTAAAAATATTCGCATGAGTTATATACCTCAGATAATTTTTCTAATACTATTGGCTATAGCCTCCTATTTTATCTATAGAAGTATCAGCCGAATACGCAGAAATATTTTATTAGGAAAACCGGAAAATCGAAGCGACCGCCCCGGTGAACGATTCAAAAAAATGCTTTTGGTGGCCTTCGGGCAAAAGAAAATGTTTAAAAGGCCATTATCTGCCTTTCTTCACCTATTCGTTTACCTTGGATTTATTATTGTAAATATTGAGGTATTGGAAATAGTAATTGACGGACTATTCGGCACCCACAGAGTATTTGCCCCTGTCCTTAGCC
>DATCKK010000472.1:0-5174 GCA_036562325.1 Cytophagaceae bacterium
CTTATAAACTGTTACTTATAACTTTATATTATGAGATTTTTACTTCTGTATCTGCTGTCGGTATTGTTGTTGATTTTTTTGGTTAATCAGTTTTTGGAAAAACCTTTTTTTGAGAAAGTATATCAAAAGCCCCATTCCCAAACTTTTCAGGAGACATTCGAAGAGTTGAAGTCAAAAACCGATAACCCCTACACTTTTACTTTTCATTACCAATTAATCAAAAAACATTTTGCACAACCTTTAAGCATTGAGACGCCTACTTTTTTCAGTTTCAGGGATGATAACGGTATAAAAGAATTTTATCAGTCTTATATGCAACCCGGTGATATGGTGCAGATGAATATTGGCCATTTCGGGCATGGGTTTATTAGTTTGCATAATAAGTTGTATTCATTAGCTATTGATAATTTTAGAGCTATAGAAGATTCTGCTGCTCCCTATGTAAATGTTGGCCTTGGCGAAGCGTACCTGAAGTTGGGGCAGGCTCATATTGCCGAAGCTTATTTTAGAAAAGAACTGGCTGCCCGGGAGGGGGATAAAGACAAAGCTTCGGAGTTACTTCTTGTAGCTTTATATAAACAGAAAAAGACGGAAGAGTTAAAAGAGTTATATAATAATGAACAATGGAAGCCTTATTTTGACCGGCATTTCAGAATAAAGAACGATGTGCAATTTCAATCAGGTTATGTTTTTGAATATCTGAAAGGATTATCCATTCAGGGGAATATTACGGGCGTGATTGCGGCTTTTCTCATTACGTTGGTATGGTTGTTTTATCTTACTTCCCTGAATGTTTTTAAAAAGACGGAATGGCTTTATATAGGCATTACCTTTGTGTTGGGTATGCTTTTTACCTTTCTCACAGATCCGATCACTGACTTTAACCGGATCTATCTTGGATTTACAATGAACGGAGGCCTGTTGAATGACTTTTTCTATTGTGTCATAGGAATAGGTGCCAAGGAAGAACTGGTAAAGTTTATTCCTCTCCTAATCATTCTCACTGCTACCAAAGCAATAAAAGAGCCTATCGATTACATTATTTATGCTTCTGTCAGTGCACTTGGATTTGCCTGTGTAGAAAATATATTATACTTCAATAAAGAGTCCATGCATATAATTCATAGCAGAGCATTCACTGCAGTGGTCTCCCATATGTTTGATTCTGCTTTAATTGCTTATGGGCTGATATTGGCTAAGTACAGGAAAAAAGGAAATCAGTTTTTGTATTTCCTGATGTTTTTCGGATTGGCTTCGCTGGCGCATGGATTTTATGATTTTTGGCTGATTAACAATACGGCTAATATTTTTTACTTATTAAGTATTGGCTTTATGTTGGCATCTATGTACCTGTACATCACTTTTGTCAATAATGCCCTGAATATTTCCCCCTTTTTCTACAAAGTATACAATCAGGACTCCTCTTCTCTGAAGAAATATCTGATTGTTTCGCTTACTGTAATTCTATTATTCGAGTATGTAGCAACTGCTTTCAAAAAAGGCGCACCAGTGGCCAATGACGAATTGATCGATACTTTTTTGTCGGCTTCCTTTTTCATGGTTTTCTTTTCTACCAATTTATCGAACCTGTATTTGATTAAGAACTATTGGGCTTCTGTCAATTTCGTTTCATTAAAAGAAAAATTAAAGTTTAAGAACCTGGAAGGAGCGATTGTCGAGATTGTAGCTTCCAAAGAATCCAAAAGGCCGGAGCTATTCCCAATGTATGGAAAGGTAGATACCAGAGAAGTCTTTTCGGGAGATATAAATTATTTTAAAGTATTGTTGAGACATCCCCTGATAATAGGCCAGGTTCAGTATAACTATCTGGTTATTCGTCCTAAGTCTGATAGCGATACATTTCAGAAAAACAGGAAGATTAAAGCCCGTTTACTGGTACCTTCCCAACCGGAGTTGATTAATCAGGAAGAAAAGTCCAGAGGTGAATTGCACTTAATGGATATTGCGTATTTTTATTCGCCTCATAAGGAAACAGAAAGGAAGTCCTGGCTTGAGGGATTTAAGGAAAAAGTACTTTCAGGAAGCTACCCTGCGCTATCTATGTTTGTAGCTTTACTGGTGGTGTTTGTTATGGGTTATTCCTTATACAAATATATGAATTTCAAGTCGTCCCGTATGCATTATCGGGAGGCATACGAACAACTAAAGATCCAGGATTTTTATAAAGCCATTGCACATGTGAATGCTGCTCTTTCTTTTGATAACCATTACCCTGAGGCTTATCTGTTATGGGCAAAGATACAGTGCGAGGAGTTGAATCAATATCATTATGCTTTGGAAAATCTGGAGAAAGTATTGAAGTATTCGGCCCAGCCTTCTTCTACGGTGTATTATTTGATGGCTAAAGCCAAACTTAAATTAGGTTTGTTTGAAGAGGCTGTGCCTGCTCTGGAACAAACGGTATTAAAGGGGCATCCGGAAGACAGTGCATGGTATTATCTTGGTGCAACCAATTTACGCCTGAACAGGTTTGAAGAAGCCATAAGTGCTTTTAAAGAATTTGTGCGGTCTAATAAATCGTACGAAGGCTTTATGGAATTAGGGATTGCTCATTATCGATTAAAAAAATACCGGGAAGGACTTGAAAACCTGGAAAAAGCCGTGGAGATCAACCGGCGGGGAGCGAAAGGTTATTATTATAAAGGATTGTGTGAATTGGGCTTGCAGGATACCGCCAGGGCTTGTACCGATCTTATGAACGCTAATACATTGGATTATCCGGGGGCTTTTGAGATGAGTGAAAAAGTGTGCCGCTCTGATTATTGAAATGAGTTTTAGTAAATAGGAGGAGTTAAGTATATGGTTTGGGGAAAGTGAAAGTGGGTGTCGAAAGGTTTTCTTCTTATTTTCCAAATAATTAAGAAATCGGAGAAAAAAAATAAAAATTATTTTCTCAAATGTCTTGAATTATTGAAATCAACTATTAATTTTGCAGTCCATAATTCACACACAACGCGAAAGTAGCTCAGTTGGTAGAGCACGACCTTGCCAAGGTCGGGGTCGCGGGTTCGAATCCCGTCTTTCGCTCCAAAATAAGAAACCCCGAGTTATTCGGGGTTCTTCTTTCAAGCCGGAGGGGTTTGAAGAATTTTTCGGAAAAAATTGTTGCCGGGGTGGTGGAATTGGTAGACACGCAAGACTTAAAATCTTGTGTCCATTAGGACGTGCGGGTTCAAGTCCCGCCCCTGGTACTAAAACAGAGCGTAGAAGGAAAGCGGGAGTCCCCTTTTTCACGCTCTGTTTCTGTTTTGGGCCTGTCTGTATTTTATAATTATAGTCTTAATTGAAATCACCAATTTCAGTTTTTTAATAGTGGTCCTTCCTCCTCCCCCCGGATACCCTTTCCTTAGAGTCTCTATATGACTGTTTTTAAGAAGAAAATTGTATCGTGGAGAGTTAATAAGAAATGGGGAGTGTGTTTATAGATATAGGTTCAATTAAACTAATAATGATTTTATGTTTGGTTTATTTCGCAAAACACGTAATCGGATAGAGGTTAAAAATTCAGATGTATTTATAGACAACCAAAAGGATAATTTAGGCAAAGCAACGGAATTGCGAACTGTAATTGAATTTAAAGAGGCTGTTCCAAACATCCGCATCTTTGAGAATAATAAACTTTTTAAAACTTTTAAGATCGATACGCTTAAAGATAATCCCGATTTATCGGGTCAATACCTGCACATATCCATTCGCACTCTTCAAAATAGCGGAGTAATGATCGACGGAATTATTTCAAAAAGTAAAACAACCTTTCCCGAATGGACCGATTTAAATTATGAAGTAATCAGGCTCCAACCATTTTTGTTGTCGGATAAGAAAGATCAGAATTTAACATTTAAAGGCAAAGGTTTATTTACCCGGGGGTTACATTTTTCAGGAGTTGTAACGCCTGGGGGTGTTCGAAATATTTGCCTTTGTGATAGTTGTGATAAGAGTTTTACTATTCAGCATTTTCATTCAGGATTTTCACAGTTGCAATATTTTTATTCGTCGGACAGTAAAGAAACCTTAATTGTTCCGTATGGAGCAATTGAAAATTTGCCGACTCAGCTAGAAAACATTATTGATGAAAATGTCATTAAGAGCGTAGAGGAAAAATTACCCAAACCCAAGAATGGCAATGGCTCATTTAAGTACTACAATCCATTCAGATGTCCACATTGTTTAACTCCATATATTGACTTTGAAAATAATAAATCTATCAGGCCGAATGAATATTACGGGAATACATATATTAACTGCGAACCCACCAGATATTAATAAAAGTCGTTTTTATTATTTGAGATAAAATCTATGCAGCGATACGGAGAATTGAAACACTTGTTGAATGAGTTTAACGAACTGATTTTTGGTTGTGGATTTTATTATTATTGGGCAAAAGATCATAAACGTGCAATGCGTACCAATAAATCCAGTAAGGCCAAAGGAGATGTATTGGTTATTTATTCTATGTTTGATCCTAGTTATGCGCATCAGATTGAAATTTATTTTAAACAATGTACGGAACATAACTTGCCTGAAGATTATCACATCCCCGACCACTGGACAAAGCCTCCTTTTGAAATTTTATCTATTGTATTTGCTACTGAAGAAGAAAACGAAGATGATAACCTTGTAAAAGAATTTGTATTGAAGCTTAACTGCCATACCTTCCAGGAGTCTGATTATTTCTGGATAAAAGCAAGTAGGTTTTATTTTAATAAGTTGGAAGGAAAGTGAGCTTCCTGTAGTGCATTGTCCTCTTTGTAAAGGAGACGATTAGGTTTTATGAAATATTAATGAGAACTGTTTGGGGTAATTTTCTACTCAAAAATAAAAGTCTTGCAAATATAGTTTGATTTTGTATCTTTGCGTAGGTGAAAATACTACAAAGTGTCTATGAAAAAGCTGATATTAATTACCGTAATACTTGTTGTTCTCCAAGGTTGTGATCAATTTAAAAATCCTGACACACCCCCAAAACCATCGAAGTTTTCTGCTAATGTTCAGAATATTCAAGGGCTTTATATATTTATTATTTCAGAACCTCAACTTTCTTATAAAACTATTGGACTTGTACAAAATGATGTCCTTAGTCAGGTATCTGAATCTATTGACAATAGTGGTAGTAAAACCAAAGCTGCTAAGATTTTAAGTGGTGGATTAAATAC
>DATCKK010000473.1:0-1839 GCA_036562325.1 Cytophagaceae bacterium
TGTCCTACACCAATGCGCTGAAGTTTTGGCTATTTAATTGTTCAATGATTTAGTGAGAGCAAGATAAGCTCTCCTTTTTAAACCTTTTCCCAACTGCCCGACTTCAAAGACCTGACTGCGGCAAAAGAAGCTTTAGTGGAATTAATGATTTCGTTTACGGGAATAATAGGTGTGCCCCCGTTTATAAGAAATTGGTTATATCTGTGAAACTGTTCTTTGTGGCCTTTGTCCTGGCTGGAACTCATGGAAGAGAAGTTTTTAAACCCAAAGCCCTGCATTTTCCTGAAGTTGTCTATTGTTAAAACTCTTCCCTGTGAATAGATTTCAATTCTCTCTTTGGAGTATGATTTGTGGCCGTTAGCAAAATAATTAACTACTCCCTGAGACCCGTTTTTGTATTTAAGTATAATAGATACATTGTCGGAGTTTTCTTCAGGATTAGTACCTAATGCATTAGCTACAACATCTGTAACTTCGCTTCCGGTAAGGAAAGTAATAAGATCAATGAAGTGACATCCTTCCCCGATAATCCTTCCACCACCTATTGCCATATTTTGAACCCAATGGTTGGCAGGGATAAATCCTGCATTTACATTAATCACTATGTTGATAGGTTCTGTTACGCCCTGGATCAGGCTTTTCGCCTTTTGAATATAAGGAGAAAACCTTCGGTTAAATCCTACTGTTAATGTCTTTCCACTTTCTGTGTATGCATCTATTATCTGGCTTAACTCTTCTTCTGTAAGCGCAAGAGGTTTTTCAACGAATACATGTTTACCTGCTTTCAATGCCTCAATGGTCATGGAAGCATGCAGGTTATGTTGAGTTGTAATGATAACAGAGTCAACAGAGTTGTCTTGAAGTACATCTTCATATCGGGTAGAACTTACTTCCACACCATACTTTTTGGCCAGGTAAGTTGCAGAGACTCCTCCCGCACTAACAATGTATTTTATCTGAGCACCTATTTTCTTTAGTGCAGGCATCATGGTCATTTTGGTGAAATTACCAGCCCCAATAATGGCCATCCGTCCTTTGGAGGAACCTTTAGTAGTTTCCTTGATTCTGATGGAAGTACTCTTTATATCCTGTGCATTGTATTTTATAATAGAGGCTATGGAGTCAGAGTTCCCGATTTTACCATAGATCTGCTGATAGTTTTCCAGATCTACAGTTTCGGTAATCAGGGATTTGACTTCCAGCAGGCCTTTAGAAATAGCATTAAGTATTGCTTCAAAGTTTCGTTTCTCGGTCCATCGGACAAATCCAATCGGATAATCTATGCCTCTTTTTTCGTAATCTTCATCGTATCTGCCGGGGCCATAGCTGCAAGAAACCTGGAAGGTTAGTTCCTTTTCATAAAAATCGGATCGTTTTATATCCAGACCTATTACACCAACTAATATGATCCGTCCACGCTTACGACTCATTTGCGCGGACTGGGAAATAAGGTCATTGCTTTTGGTAGAGGCAGTAATGATTACTGCATCGCAACCAATTCCGTTGGTAATATCTGTTACGGTCTTAACCGGGTCAATACCTTCGGCGAGGTTAAATGCCTGTACCCCATATTGCTTGGCAAGCTCTACTTTCTTTCCATCAAAGTCAAAGCCGATGACATTACAACCATTCGCCTTAAGTAGTTGTGCTGTAATCAAACCTATTAATCCAAGCCCTGATACTACGATGGTTTCTCCAAAAGTTGGATTAGCGAGCCGAATACCCTGCAGGCCAATAGATGCGATAACGGTAAAAGAGGCTTCTTCATAAGATACGTTATCCGGAATGAGGGCCACCAGGTTTTTAGGAACACAGACTATTTCTGCATGAGGGCCATTA
>DATCKK010000474.1:0-4205 GCA_036562325.1 Cytophagaceae bacterium
ATTATAAACAGCAGTACATCCCGGAGAAGATTTAACTACTAAATTTACAGGATACACTCTGTTAGACTGAGACATATTGGAGAAAATATGCACAAAGCTCATAGCTGAGGTATCACTGGTGGTACCATCACCAAACGACCAATTGTAAGAAGCACCAGGTGTAGAAGTATTGGTAAATGTTACTGCAAACGGACTACAACCTTCTCCTTCCGAAACAAATGAAGCTACGGGTTTAGGATGAACTACCACTGATTTTACAATAGTATCGGCACATCCGGATGATCTGGCTATTAACGTTACATAATAGGTAGTATCCGATACACCTGAATTTACAAATGTTTGAGATGGATTAGTAGTTGTACTTGTATTTCCATTGGCAAAATCCCAAAGATAGTCTGATGCACCGATGGAGTAATTTTGAAATTTAACATTCATAGGTGAACATCCTACACTATCCGATAAAGCAAACACAGCCTTAACTCCGGGATGAACTGTTACATTGGAAGTCACTACTGATTTACACCCTTTCTTACTTTCTGCTGTAAGCGTCAGCGTATATAACTTAGGAGCAAATGTAGCATTGGTATACAAATGAGTAAAGCTTCCGGCTGTATCCGTAGAAGTAACTCCGTCACCAAAATCCCAGGTATATTTAACTGCATTAGCGGAGTTGTTAACTATATGAGCCTCCAGTGGGCTACATCCGGATGGAGTAACGTTAAATGATGCCTTCGGTACTGAGTAAATCTCTATCTGCCTGGTTATAGTATCAGAACAAGCTCCGGACGAAGCAATCAACGTTATAGCATAAGTAGTATCATTAGAAGATGTATTTACAAATTCATGTAATGGATTTACTTCAGAAGAACTGGCACCGTCTCCAAAGTTCCATTGATAAACAGTTGCTCCTGATGATTTATTAGTAAACAATATATTTTTAGGACTACATGCTGAAGAATCAGAAATTGAAAAATCCGCACTTACTAAAGGATATACCAATATTGTTTGAGATAGAGTATCCAAACATCCATGAGTGTTATACGCGGTTAAAACAACTTTATATGTTTTAGCAAATACATCTGTATTTACAAAAGTATGTTCTATAGAGTCAGACGAAGAAGTAAGCACAGTACCATCCCCAAAGTCCCAGCTATAAGAACTTGCATCGGAAGATAAATTTCTGAATACCACTTTAAGAGGGCCACATCCTTCTTTTACATTGGAAATAAAATCTGCTTTGGGTTTAGGATATACAGCAATATCTTTATATACAGTATCTTTACAATTAAATACAGAAGAGGCAATCAGTCTCACTCTGTAAGTAGTGTCTTGCGACGTAGTATTGTTATAGGAATGAGTCGGTGTAGAAAATATGGAAGTGGTTCCATCGCCAAAATTCCAAAGGAAAGAAATAGCCCCGCCTGTTGCTGAAAAAGAAACAGTTCCTGGTGCACATATCTCATCCGGAGTAGCTACTATATCAAACTGAGCTTCCGGATAAACGGTTACTACTTTCTCAATCACACCGGAACAACCATCAGCATATGCCACCAGTCGAACGGTATCTTCTTTCAACTTTCCGGTGGTATTGGTAAAAGTATATTTGAAAGAAGAGACTGTAGTATGGACAGTATCATAGTCTCCGATATACCAGCTATATGTTTGTCCGGCTAATGAATTATTGGTAAACGTAATATCCACCGGACTACATTTCGGAGAAAGCGGATCAAAAGTAAAATCAGCTATTGGGCCAGGCAATACACTTATTGATTTAATAATAGTATCACTACATCCTGATGCTGTTTCTGAAATTAACCTGATATAATATTTTTTTGCAACAGTTCCTGAATTGGTAAATGTATGTTGAATAGTATCCTGATTATTTCCATCGATCACGATCTCCGGAGTACCATCACCCATATCCCAGTAATACTTCACTCCGTTCACAGAAGTATTTGTAATCGTAAGATCAAACGGGGTACATTTGATCGTATCACTTAAATCAAAATCAGCACTAGTTAACGGATTTACTTTTACATTGATTGTTCCTGTGGCACTACATTTCCCGCTTCCGACCGTAAGGCGCACTGTATATGTGCCCGGTGCAGTGTAAGTATAAGTTGGATTTTTAACATTCGAAGTTCCTAAGCCATCCCCAAAATCCCAGCTCCAGTTTTGTATGGTAGAGCCTTCATCATAAGGTGAAAGATAAGTTCCCGGAATAGGCCTTTCAAGAGTACCGGAAGGCAACCTCCATCCTACTGCAAGATGATCATCTCCATTACTTTCTTTATGAAGCGCTTCTATATAATATTTCTGATTGGCTTCCAAATAAATGGATTCAGATCGCTGAGATGAATATTTTGTCCACTGCCTTGGATCAGTATTTCCATTGACATATGCTATTCTTACTTTATTAGCAGGATTGGCATCGGTACTTAACCAAAGTTCAGATCCATCATCACTTGCTATCCAAAAAACATAATTACCAGTTTGTGGAGGACAAATATAGCCTCTCACTCTTGCACCGAAATTATCTCCAATGTTATTAGCACTTTCAAACAATGTTAACAAAGAACTTGAGGAAGGCGAGTTGGGATAAGAAGGATGGCCGGTCAAACTACTAACCGAAGTACCATTTATATTATCCCATTGCTCCCTCAAAATAGATCCTTTAGCACAATTAGCAGGAGCCAGCAAGGTTGAAAGATCTTTGAACTCAGTCGGGTTTCCAAGACATACGCTGTCTGCCTGCATTGCTACGCTTATTTCAGGATATATGGTAAAAGTTAAAATCTTGGAAGACGTACAATTGATAGAATTAGCAGTTGTCAATTGTACCTGATAAGTCCCGGGATTAAAACTTAACGTCCACGGCCCCTTGCCCGTCCTTGTCTCGCCATTGCTAAATGACCAGTTCCAGGAGGTAGCCTCAGGCGTATTATCAGTAAAAGTAACATCTACGGTTCCACATTCTCCAGCTTTAGTAATAGTAAAATCTGTTATAGGCGCAGGCAATACTGTTATCTGTACCTGATCAGTATCCGAACAGGCTGCACCACCATTTTCCGCTATTAATTGCACTGTATAGGTTCCGGGATTTCTGTATTGATAACTTTGACTGCCGGTACCTGTTACTGTCCTCCATCCGGTACCATCTCCGAAATTCCATCTATAGGTAGTAGCTCCTCCGGTACTCGTATTGGTAAACACACCATTTTCACCTGCACAAATTTGAGGATAAAGCGAATTCACCTTGGCAGTAGGTGGAGCTACTATATTGACGGTAATACCGGTTCGGTCAACACCACAATAATTGGAGTCTTCCAGAAAAACTGTATAGGAAGATCCCGGAGGGCCACTTACATAATACTTAGCCACACGATTAGCAGGAATTGCAGCAAGCCAGGGAGTAAGAGGCCCACCCAATTCTCTGAAATCCCATCGAATTCTTCGCGGTTGAGTTACATTACAATTATAGTTTGATACATCAGTAAATGTAACCGTATCGGGGCCACATAAAGTAGTTGCTGATGCAGCAATGGCTGCTGTGTCAATATCCCAGAAATCATAGGGCCCATAGCTGGAAAAGGTTGTATCACATAAACTATATGCTCTCAAAGTTACAACCATTCCACACCCGGCACTTCCCCTTTGATAGGTATGTGAAATGGGTTGGCCCACACTTGAAGCCGGCTGAATTTCAGAAGTACCATCCCCCCAATCCCATTCAAAAATAGTATAAGGTGAAGTATTGGTTGAAATATTTTTAAAGGTAAGTGACTTAGGCACACAACCACTGGAACCTAAAGTTGGCGGCTCCGCTGCTGCTCCTGCTTTCCGGTCATTAATAAGTGTCCCTGTTATTGCTCTTGTACAACCATTTCTGGTTTCTGTAAGAGTAATGGTATATTGTCCTAACCAATAAGTATGACTAATGGGCGTATTCGCCGGCCAAAATGCTCCCGAAGTCGAAGTTCCATCACCAAAGTCAATAGTATAGTTTTCAATATTATCCGGAGAAATAAGGTCTAAGGTAAAATTATCCGGGTCAGAGGCATTATCTATACAATGTTCCCAAACCGGATTAGAGCTTGGATTTATATAAGTAAGATCATATAACCTTGGATTAGGACATTGTGCCCTTCCGGGAATAATACAAAAATTAACCAACACAAAGAGTATCCCCAGCAGCAAGTAAGATT
>DATCKK010000488.1:0-1768 GCA_036562325.1 Cytophagaceae bacterium
GTCTAAGGCAATGACGATTATTCTTGGGGAAAATGACAGAATTTACTATTACATGGGAATTCAGAACCCCAAAGTGGAAGTAACGGATTTTTCAGATGAAGGCATAAGAAAGGTATTACTCCAGAAAAACCGGGAGATTCAAGGGTTGGTAGTTGTAATAAAAGCTATGGAAACTTCTAAGTTCTCTAATATGGTCGATATTCTGGATGAAATGCATATTACCAATCAAAGGAAATTTGCTATTGTAGATATTACTCCTCAGGACAAGGAGTTGGCGAAAATGAAAGACGAAGAGTTGGCGGGAGGTAAAATATAATAACAGATTTTTCTCAAAAGCTGAGTAAACTATGGAACACCTAGAAGCAACAACATTAGACGAAATAGTATTTGAAAATCGCAATAAAGCTTATGGAGCATATCTGTTAAGGAAGTTGTATGGCAAACATGTCGGAATAGCAGTTACCTTGTCAGTTATAGTCTTTACATTAGCCCTTATTTCTCCAAAAATTTATAGCAGATTTTTCCCTGAGCCCCCTGTTGAGCAGGTTAAAATTACTGAAGTGGATTTAACCATGCTGGATGTGCCACCACTGGATAAAGAAACGCCAAAGCCACCACCAATCAATATTGAGCCTCCCAAAATTGAGATTGTAAAGTTTCTTCCTCCGGATATCAAACCCGATGAGCAGGTGATAGAGGAAGAAGAAATTGTAGATCAGGCAGTATTAGATACAGCGGCAACAATCGGTGAAATTAATCAGGTGGGAGAAGATGACTTGGGAGAAGTTTTGGTAATCGGGGATGGAAGTGAAGAACTTGGTACCGGTGAAGATGAAATATTTACCTATGTGGAAGAAGTAGCCGGGTTTCCAGGGGGCTTGGAAGCTTTTTATAAATTCTTACAAAAGAACATCGTTTACCCCAGGGCTGCTATGGAAATGGAAGTACAGGGAAGGGTAATAGTACAGTTCGTGGTGGAAAAAGACGGTAGTGTAACAGATGTTAAGGTTTTAAAAGGCCTTCGTGAAGATATGGATAACGAAGCAGTGAGAGTGGTAAGTATGATGCCCAAATGGACGCCTGCTAAAATGAACGGAAAGCCGGTAAGATTTAAAACAAGTATTCCGATTGTATTTAAACTTGTGGATAATTAATAATTATAGGATGAATAAAGTATTTTTGTATTTCAAATTGTTGATGTCTATATTCTATCTTGGAATGGGGCTATACTTCATAATTAATGCCAACGCTTTTCAAGGTAAAATAGAACCTGAGTATATAAAAATAATAGGAGGATTACTGATTATCTACGGATTATTCAGAGGTTATAGAGTATATGCATCCGATTTTGCCAAGAATAAATAATGCCTGAGTTTAGTAGTAAATTATTGATTTTTTTAATTGCATTAACAATAGCCGGCTGCTCACCTCAGGATCAGGAAAATAAAGAATCAGAACAAGTGGTGGAAACTCCTGTTTCAGGAGTTTTGCCGCTTTATACGGATCCTGCTTTTTATCCCTTTATTAAATCTGAAATTACCACCTTCGAAGCTCTTTATCCCAAAGCGAATATTGAACCTGTTTACGCTGCTGAAGGGCTCGCAGTAAACAATTTTATTGAAAAAAAGGTTAGCACAATTATCATTGGACGGAATTACAAAGAGGAAGAGCTAAAGGTACTGGGGGATGAAGGATTTGCACCGACTTCCAATATTATTGCCAGGGATGCGTTGGCTTTCATTGTAAACCAAAATTTTAAGGACTCACT
>DATCKK010000491.1:0-2095 GCA_036562325.1 Cytophagaceae bacterium
CAATATGACAGGGCCCGGGACTTTAAAGGATTTGGAGACAGAGGTATTAACAAAACATTCGCAAGCCGAGCTAGCCGAAAAATTAAAAGACTTTCAGGTAAGGCTGGTATTGACGGCACATCCTACACAATTTTATCCGAGTGAAGTGTTAGGGATCATTCATGATCTGGCCATTGCACTGGACAAGGACGATACTAAACTGGTTAATACTTATCTTGAGCAGTTGGGAAAAACGCCGTTCTTTAAAAAACAGAAACCGACTCCTTACGATGAGGCGATGAATCTTATCTGGTTTTTGGAGCATGTTTTTTACCATGCGGCGGGAGAAATATTAACCAACATTAAAACTCAGTTTCCCGGAGTAGTTTCAAAGGACAATCCTCTTATACGGTTAGGGTTTTGGCCGGGAGGAGACAGAGATGGAAATCCGTTTGTTAAAGCAGATACTACCATCCGGGTGGCAGAAGCGTTGCGTGGAGCCATCGTACGTTCCTATTACCGGGATGTGCGTAAGCTGAAAAGACGCCTTACCTTTGAAGGGGTCGAAAGTATAATGGCGACACTGGAGGACAGGCTGTACAAAAATATTTTCATTACGGGGAATAAACCCAATATCTCTCAGTCAGAGCTTCTCGATACTCTGTATGATGTCCGAAAAACGTTAATAGAAAAACACAATAGCCTTTTCCTGAGCCTGCTCGACGACCTGATCAGTAAAGTGGAACTGTTCGGGCTTTATTTTGCCTCTCTCGACATTCGTCAGGACAGCTCTGTGCATGAGCAGTTGATTGATTGTGTGGTAGAAAAAACGAACCTGTTGCCTAAAAACTATAAAGAGCTGTCAGAAAATGATAAGATAGCCGCCTTGCTTAATATCAAGGACTCCGTAACCAGCGAGCAGTTTGACCAGGAGATTTTAATAGACACGCTGGAGTCGGTTCGTGCTTTGAAAACAATTCAGCAGCTTAACGGAGAAGAGGGTTGCCACCGGTATATTATCAGCCATACCACGTCGGCACTAAATGTTATAGAGGTATTTGCCATATTCCTGTTAACAGGATCTAAGAAAGAGGATGTAAAAGCGGATATTGTACCGCTGTTTGAAACCATTGACGATTTGAAGAATGCCGCGGGAGTGATGAAGTCATTGTATGAAAATGATATTTACCGTCAGCATTTGAAAAACAGGAAAAACACACAAACCATCATGCTTGGGTTTTCGGATGGTACCAAAGACGGAGGATACCTCATGGCTAACTGGAGCATTTATAAATCCAAAGAAGAGCTGACAATGCTTTCCAAACAATATGGAGTAGAAGTAGTGTTTTTTGATGGCAGGGGCGGGCCTCCTGCAAGAGGCGGAGGAAAGACGCATCAGTTCTATGCTTCCATGGGTAAGAATATTGCCAACAAAGAGATACAGCTTACGATTCAGGGCCAAACCGTAAGTTCTAACTTCGGGACCAATAAAGCTGCCCGATTCAATATCGAGCAGTTGATGCATGCCGGTATCAGCAATGCGTTGTTCTCTGCAAAAGAAAAAACGTTATCTGCGGAAGAGGAAGAGCTATTACTGCAACTGGCCAAAGAAAGCTATAACTCTTATAATACTCTCAAAAACCATCCGGACTTTTTAGAATATCTTAACTATGTAAGTCCATTAAGGTATTATGCGGAAGCCAATATAGGCAGCCGTCCATCCAAGAGAAAATCAGGCAAGCTGAATCTGGAAGACCTGAGGGCCGTTCCTTATGTAGGTTCATGGAGTCAGTTGAAGCAAAACCTTCCCGGGTATTATGGAGTGGGTATGGCATTGGAGAAGTTGCATTCAGAGGGCAGATGGGAGGAAGTTAAAAAACTATATAAGCAATCCTTATTCTTCAAGACTTTGTTGGATAACTGTGAAATGGCTATGAACAAGTGTTTCTTCCCGCTCACCTCATTCCTTGCAAGCCATAAAAAATATGGTGAGTTGTGGAAAATGGTTTACGAAGAGTTTGAGCGCACCAAAAAATATTTGTTGATGATAACCGGAGCGCAGGAGTTAATGGAAGACAAACCGGTAGACAACCTTTCCATTCATATGAGGCAACGC
>DATCKK010000495.1:0-5248 GCA_036562325.1 Cytophagaceae bacterium
ATCTCAGAACCCGAGAGTACGGATGTATTTCTGGATCCATTTTGCGGCTCGGGTACCATTCCGTATGAGAGATCCTTTTATGATGCTTTTGCTATACTGGCAAGTGATATATCTGCTGAAAGGCTGGAAGTTGCGCGAAAAGTTTGGAGGGGAAGGTGTAATATCCCAGACTCTGAGCTATGGTACCCTTGTTGCCTTTATATCCTATGCGGCACAGTTTTTTGAACCCATTCAGCAATTAGCCAGAATTTTTGCAGAACTGCAGAATGCCCAGGCTTCAGCCGAACGTGTATTTTCCATGATAGAAACTGAGCCGGATGTAAAAGACTCGCCTGAAGTTGTTAAGGAATATGGCGACATATTCGTCGCCAAAAAGGAGAACTGGCCTCCTATTAAAGGTGATGTGAGTTTTTGTAATGTATCGTTCTCATATAAAGATGGTGAAGAGGTGCTGGAAAACTTCAACCTGGAGGTAAAGGCCGGTGAATCTATTGCCCTGGTGGGTGAAACAGGATCCGGCAAGAGCACTATAGTAAACCTGATATGCCGTTTTTATGAACCTAAAGAAGGCGAAATCAGAATCGACGGGGTGGATTACCGGAAACGCTCCCAGTTATGGCTTCAATCCAATATTGGGTATGTATTACAGACGCCTCATCTGTTCAGCGGAACTATACGGGATAACATACGATACGGAAGATTGGATGCCACCGATGAGGAGATTATAGAAGCTGCTAAGCTTGTCAATGCCCATGATTTTATAATGAAGCTGAAGGACGGATATGATACCGAAGTAGGTGAAGGGGGAGGCCGGCTGTCCACAGGTGAAAAGCAGTTAATATCCTTTGCCCGTGCTGTTTTGGCCGATCCCAGGATCTTTGTATTGGACGAAGCTACCTCATCCATAGACACCGAAACTGAACGCGTAATTCAGGATGCCATTCATAAGGTACTGAAAGGCAGAACCAGCTTTATTATTGCTCACCGGTTGTCTACCATACGATCGGCAGATCGCATACTGGTTATTCGTGATGGCAGGCTGGTTGAGGAAGGGAATCATGCTGAGCTTCTAAAGATGAAGGGATATTATTACAGGCTATATACCAACCAGTTTAGGGAAGAGAAAGAAATGGAGCTTTTAGGTCGTGATTCATGGCTGGCCGATGGTGCTGTGTAGGTTTTCTTCCAAAGCCAATATATAAATAAACAATGAGGTGATAATAATGGATAAACAAATTTGGGAGGTGCCCCTGGAACTGGTCCCCAATAAAATACCCAGGTATCCCGGGGGAAGAGAGATTGACAGATTCAGGGGGTTGAAGGATCCAAAAGATGATGGTCGGCCCGAGGCATGGGTGGGTTCTACTACCTATGCTGCTAATAGAGATATGGAGCAGGACGAGAATTTGGGGCTGTCAGAAGTGTTGCTGCCTGATGGTGATAAGGTTTTATTGAAAGGCCTGATTGAAAGACATCCGGTGGAATTGCTGGGCAAGGCTCATGCAGGCAAATATGGCAGCAATACATGTCTGCTTGTAAAGCTTCTGGATGCAAAAGATCAGCTGGGTCTTCAGACCCATCCCACCCGGGAGTATGCAAAGAAACATTTCAATTCAGATTTTGGGAAGGCTGAAAGCTGGTATATAATTGATGTGCGTAAGGATCAGCTGGAGCAGCCCTATGTGTTGCTGGGATTTAAAGAGGGTATTACAAGGCAGATATTTGAAGAGTTGTACGAAAAACAGGATATCAGGGCTATGGAGGAATGGTGTCACAAGATACCTGTCTCTCCTGGAGATATGTTCTTTGTAGACGCCGGTGTTCCCCATGCTGTAGGACCCGGATGTTTTATGGTAGAAGTCCAGGAATCATCGGATATTACAGTAGGTGTCAGAAAAAGAAAGTTCTCTTCAGTGGAAGAAGAGCTGGAATACAAGGAGCGCTTGTTGGGATGTTACCATTATAATGGTGCAAGCTTCGAAGAGAATTTAAATAAATATAAGATCCCCCGCAAAGTTTTGAGGAAGGAAGCGGGCGGAACCGAAACCCTCCTCCTAGGGAATGAACAGACACCATATTTTAGTGTTACAGAGGTTGAGGTAACGGATGAGTTTCCATTCAGAGACACCGGAACCTTTTCAATTGTAATAGTGCTTGAGGGCGAGGGCGAAATGATATTTGACGGGGGACGGATGAATATCCGTAAGAGCAGTGAAATCTTTTTGCCTGCGGGGGTTAAAAACCTGGTTTGGGCAAACAGAGGCAGCACTCCGTTAAAACTGGTACGGTCATTTCCTCCTGATGTGCTTTAGCCTATCTTTAAAAGTTGTGAGTTTTTTTAACTGCGTCAACTCCATTGAACCAAACGGCAGCGGTAAGCTGCCGATTATTAATGTTTGCAGGGCAATTATTTTAATCAGATAAAGGAAATAGGTATATAAACAGAGAAATATATTAAGTACTTAGACTGAATTGCATATATGCATACAATAACCTTATAACCTACAGTTTTCAAAGCACTTCATAAAAATATGAATTTTTCCAATTTGCAGAAAAACATGAATTAGTGATGATGCATGTGGAACATTTCAAATATGGAACAATTCAGACATGAGGGGGCAGGGCTTACGATGGTAGGGAAATTATATAATAAAATAAAAAAGTATTTTTCGAATATGAGTTTTTTTAAAAAAATGACACTGGTATATATAATAGCTATTATTATTCCTACATTTGCTATAGGGGGATTGTATTATTATCACTCCCAACGTTATATTGAAAATGAAGTAGTAAAGACAGTAAGCGGGTTGGTATCCCAAACAAAGGATGGTATAGTCAATAAATTTAATATTGCTGAGAATGTTGGAGAACAAATCGCTTATAATTCTCGACTGCAGAGATTTTTATCAAGGCAGTTTATATTTAAGCCCAATGCTTTTGAAGAGTATATCGATTTCATTTATCCATTTATAAATAATGCTTTAAATTTTAATCAGATAAATATATATAATATAAGTATATTTGTGACTAACGCTTCCATACCTGAATCATGGAGCCGTTTTTATCATGTATCAAGAATAGAAGAACAGAGCTGGTATAAGGATTTTGTTGAATCAGACAGCAATTATATGTGGATGTATCGTGATATTGCCGATCTTTTTAAAACACATAGAAATGTTGATCATAGCAAGGTATTTACATATGTAAGAAAGCTGTATTCTTTAAACAACAAGTACCTGGGTATCGCAGTGATTGATATAAAAGTTGATGATTTATTGTCTGCCTTGCGTTCTTCATATAATGGACAATGGCTGGCATATTTACTAGATAGTGGAACGATACTTTTGCCTGATGATCAGGCTGATGAGGATGTTAAGCTGGTTGATATAAATGCAAAACAATCTGTAGGGCATTTTGTAAATGAAGATAAACTTTATCTGTACCAAAAACTAGAAGAGTATGATTTAATGTTGGTACATAAAGTATCGATGAAAGCTTTAATTCAATCTTCCCGAACGGGGAATATAAATATAATACTATCGGTAGTTTTCGGTATATTATTGCTTGTAATTGCTACTTACCTGATTCTTAACATTCTTTTTTCTAAGATCAGACAGATTATACATGTAATGAATGAAGTGGCGAGGGGTAATTTTAATATAAGGATTCCGGTTGAAGGCAACAATGAAATAGGCCAAATTGCTAATGATTTTAACACCTTAATCGAAAGGGTTAATAATCTTGTTGATAATTTAATTAAAAAAGAGATTGCACAAAGAGAAGCACAGCTTAAAGCCCTGCAATATCAAATAAATCCGCATTTTATATATAATACTATTGATAGTTTTAGAATGAAGATGGTTTTGATAGGAGAGTATGAGACAGCCGAGGTAATAACAGATTTTGGTAAGATGTTGCGGTATAATATGACCGATGAATCCATGCATACTACCATTGCCGAGGAAGTTGAATATGTAAAAAAGTTTTTGAATCTTCAGAAGTTTCGTTACGGCGAACGGATTTCTTTAAATATAGAATTGCCCGTAGAGTTAAAAAGAGCAAAGATTCTGAGATTTATTCTTCAACCTATTGTTGAGAATAGCTTGAGCCATGGTTTGACAGGGATAGATCAAAAAGTTAATATAGATATATTTTTTCAATTGAAAAATAATATGATAGCTATTACTGTTCAAGATGATGGGGTTGGTATAGATCCTGTCCGGCTGGAGGAGATAAAACGTCAGCTCTATGCTCAAACAGAATATAATGAGGTTGTCCATAAAGATGATAGCGGTTCAATAGGACTTATCAATATAAATCAACGTTTAAAACTTTATTATGGAGAACAATACAGTATTCAAATTGAAAGCAAGGTAAATGAGTATACAAAAACCGTAATATCCATACCGTACCAGGAGATAGATGAGTAGAGATAAATTAATTATTCTGGAAACAGGTAATTAAGCAAAAAATGGTACCATATAATAAATTATGGTACTTGTTTATATTATTTTGGCTAATTATTATAAAAGTAGCGATCAGCTACTTTATTTATTGATTCGCATATGGCTCATATTTACAGATAATGTACTGCTGTAGATTTGGGGGTATATATGATGATAGCCAGGGGGACGGAGTTAGCACATAGCAAGCCCGGAAAAAAGGGAATTTTTAATGAGATTTGGCGTCAAATCGATATACAGACCATGGTATGGCCTGGGATAATTTTTATGTTGATTTTTAATTATCTTCCCATGTATGGAGTGATCATTGCCTTTAAAAATTTTGTTGTAACTTCAGGATTTCAAGGGTTTTTTACATCCAAATGGGTTGGTCTGAAACATTTTGCTGATTTTTTAACTGATCCTAATTTTTACACCGTTTTAAAAAATACATTGGGGATTAATATAATGGGTTTGATGATAAGGTTTCCAATTACCATTATATTTGCACTTTTTTTGAATGAGATAACAAACGATAAGTTTAAAAGGTTTACACAAACTGTATCATATCTTCCACATTTTCTTTCATGGGTTATTTATGGCGGACTGATTATAAAAATTCTTTCAGTTGAAACCGGAGCCGTAAATAATTATTTATTAAAATGGGGCATCATTGATGAACCAATATTTTTCCTGGGTGAACCCAAATATTTCTGGTCGATAGCAGTTATTAGTGCTTTGCTTAAAGAATTGGGGTGGAGCGCTATCCTTTATTTAGCGGCGATCGCAGGTGTGGACCAGGAATT
>DATCKK010000503.1:0-2834 GCA_036562325.1 Cytophagaceae bacterium
CAGCAGGATTATGGAATGCGAATCTATGATCCAAGACTGGGAAGGTTTTTAAGTGTGGATCCGCTGACGAAGAATTTCCCTCATTATACCCCTTATCAATTTGCAGGGAATAACCCGATTTTGAATATTGATTTAGATGGAGCTGAGGAATTGAATGCAATCAAACGGTTTCTAGATATAACCATTGACATGGCTCCTGCTCCAGCATCGTATAAAGGTGTTAGTGGTGTAACCAGAAATACCACATATAATCTTCACGGATATCCTGTAAATAATTTATACTTCTGGGAAAAATTAATTGAAAAATATCCTAGTTATCTTGATGATTGGAATAAGGGTAGGGTATTAGTAGAAGGCAGGTCTCCTGTTTTTACTAATGAACTGAGAACACATTTATCAAGTCAAGGTTTTGATGTTGACGGGTTGAAGATTGGTGATATCATAGACCATCACCATATAAATCAAGGTAGGACTGCAACTCCAGTAACGAACACTGAGCATAAAAAAATACCAGTTCAGAAGAATCCTGAGGGTGTTAAGGTTTCAAGTGCTTTTGGAAGATTTTTTAAAGCAGCGGGTGCGTTAGCTGCCAATGTCGGTACAGAAATAACTGGGATTTTCAGTGAGAACCCCGATGCTGCAATAAATCAACTTGGTAGTATGAGTGATTTAGGCAGGGTATATAAAAACACCGAATCAGGCTTGTATTATACAATAGTTTCGCTTCAGAAGAACGAACGGAGTGGTACAAGTAAATTTTGGTTATACGGTTCATACGAATGGAATGACGAACAGGGTAAATTTATTGGAACTAATCCTGTCGGGTATGGTATTCAATATGAAGAAAGAGGAGGATATATTAAGACTGATGTGTATGATCTTGATGGAAAACTTAAATCTAGTAACAGTAGTGGTGTTCGCCAAAATGACGGTATGTTATGACAGTAAAAAAATTTGTATTTGAGATCAATTATTTTTTTCCAACTTCTGATCAAATTGTCTACAAGTACGGAAAGGTGATTCAAGGATTTGACCTCGCTAAGGCAGAAGTTTACAGGCAGAACAATTTACTTAAATTAAATATTGATCAGTTCGAAGAAGTTGCTTTGATTGATCAATTGATTTTATGCACAAATATTAGCAGTATTAGTATTGGATCGATAAATTTTTCATCTGAGGTTACGAAGGTGAACGGTACTTTCAAGGAGTTTGCTTACTATAATGATTTTTATCATTTCTGCTACGATATTTTCAGTATGGAGATTGTGAGCTTTGATAATTATTTTGATAATAAAGAAGTTGTTGCAACGTCTCCTGAACAATTTTTGAAGTTCTTAGTAGAATATAATAAGCATTATAGGGGAATGATTTTTGAAATGAGTTATTCCAAGTTGCAAAGCCTTGAAATTCTTAACAAGTTGATTGAAGAAGGGTTCTCTAAGCGTTGGATTAATGAGTTAATGCCTGGATGGTCACAGCTTTAAATTTAGTGTTTGCTGACTTTAATAAATAAGAGTTTTTTATCCTACTATAACTACGAGTGATCGAAGATATCTGGCGATATTCTGCTTTACAGTGTTGCGATATTTTTTTGGAAGAAGTCTTTGAATTTTTTCTTGGTGAGCATGGTGTCGATGAGTTTGAATATGGTTTGCCGGTCTTCATTGTCGAGTTGCTGGAGGAGGCGTAGTTGTTCTGCGGCAGACTTGTCTTCAATGACCACTTCAGTAGGCAGATCGCCGTCGTAGTGGAGGATCTGATCTGGGAAGAGAAAAAAGTCTGGATAAACCTGTTATTATTATTTTTCAATTGAGTTCAACTGAAAACTTCCGCTGAAAGAAAAATACTTCTATCTTGGCAACAGTTCTTTGAGTAAAAACCTAGGGCAAGCGGCTTTGCGCAAAACGGGTTAAAATCTGGTTCGGGTGTATACAGGTATGGGTTTAATGGGAAGGAGAATGATAATGAGGTGAAGGGCGAGGGTAACCAGATTGCTTTTGAAGCTCGTATATATGACCCACGTTTGGGACGCTTCTTATCATGCGACCCTTTAGAAGATGAATACCCGTATCAAAGTACTTATGTATTTGCACATAATAATCCCGTTGCATTAATTGACTACTTAGGCATGGGTGACCCACCATCTTTGAATTGGGAGTATTTTAGTAAACGTCATGTTCTTTCTGGAGATTTTTCTGTAAATACACCTTCCGGCGGTACTAATTCTGTAATAACAAATCCTGCTTGGCAAAATGAAAGTACAGTTAAGTCTTTCTTTAATGAGGCATTAGAATTAGCTAAGAAAACAGGTAAGACGGAGACGAATGTCACCCTAAAAAATGGCACTCAATGGAGCATCAATACCAAGACAGGACACTTTAATCCAATAAGTGGCGAAGGAATCACAAATTTGACAAATCAGGAAATAGCAGTATTACGATCTGCCAAAAAAGGTGGTGCAGCAGGAGAAACCATTTTTGCCAATATTGCAAAATATAAATCTCTTACCGGCACTTTCAGCGAAGGAATGCAAACAGCATTAAATTCATTAGCTAAAATTGAGGGTGTTACTGATGCGACTGCATTAAAACATATCGGCGGACATCTGCCTACATCAGCTGCAACAACAGAGCTAGCAACGGCTGCAAACAAAAGTTTTGGTTCAGGGGCATGGAAATATGCCAAATGGGGAGGTAGGGCCCTTATCGTTGTTGGTGTTGCTTCAGATCTGTATGAAATCTATAATAGTGATAATAAAGCAAGGACTATAACCACAATAGCAGGTGGTTGGGGTGGAGCTACCGCAGGAGCATCTGGAGGTACAGCAGTAGGAG
>DATCKK010000505.1:0-4027 GCA_036562325.1 Cytophagaceae bacterium
GGCCTGATGTTTTCTCATTGTTATACCTTTTTTTGTTATTATTATTTTTTGAAAAGGGCTTTCTCGTTGTAAGCCCTTAACTGTTGCAAATTTATAATTTTTTGCCAATTTTAGAATCTGACAAAGTAGAGTTAAATAAAAACAGGCAATAGATAAACTTTTCTTCTGCAAGAAAATTCGCGCCATTCCCTCCTATCCTCGCAACACCACCTAAAACTTCCATGCAAAGCAAAAATTTCCACACCCCGACAAATTTAATCCTGTCTTTCAAACAGATACCAGAGAAGATATCCACATTCGTCTCACTTTTGGCTATTTATTATTAACTTACATAGTTATTAACTCTTTTCTTTCCGGCATAGTATAAAACCCATGAATTTAGCCGATCGTGTTCGCTTCTTACATGAAAAATTTGGACAGATAGTCCCTGACAAAGTTGAAAAACTTTTGACAGTAGTACTATTAGACGAATGGGTACGAATGGGCAAAATAGAGCAAAAGTTTACGGAACAGGATGTAAACTTTGCTCTGGCCGAAATAGTAGAAATTACCGGAAGGGATAAAAGTATTGCCGTACAGAAACCAATCCGCGATCTTCGGAAACACTTCCTTCTATATTTCAGAAAAGACGAAAGGTACATGCTATCGCAATACGCGGAAGACTTCATACGAATGATGAACAATGAGATCTACCGCAGTACCAAACCTGAAAGCCTGAAAATTACCTTCCGAAAAACCTTTCTTCTCACGGAAGATGATTTTGAATCGCTGGAAACCTTTAAAGTCTGGTACGAAGATCGTTTCTTAAATACCACCAAAGGCAAAATCAGTAATGTACTGGATGCCTTGCAACAGGACATATCCAACAGGTATGACGAATTAAACAATGTATTCAAACAGAACATTGACTTCAATGAACAATTAAATCTCTTCCTGGAAAAGTTTAAGCAGATTAAGGAACGGTTTGACGATATCAATGAAACGGTACATATGCGTAATGAAGTAATTAGTTTGCTAAAGAAAGGCTCTGAATGGTTTGAAGGCGAAGATTGGCTGGAGTATGATTATCTTCGAAGCCAGATAGAAGGCTTCTTTGAATATGTAGATTACCGTTTGGACGAACTGAGGCTCGTCGTAGACCAGTCAGTAAAACAGATCAACGCACTGTACAAGAACTTTGAGTTCAAACGGCTTTACAAAATCAAATTAGAAAAGTTTCTCCATCTGTTATTAGAAAAATCAGTAAAAGAAAAAGATAAAATAGTATTACCTGAAAATATTAGTATAAAATACCTTCCAAGCTTTAAACCATTTATAACAACTATTCCCGATACACTGGAAGTCAAAAAGAAAAAGACAGAAGTGCTGGAAGCTCCGTCCGATGAGGAATACCTGCAAAAGCAAAGAGCAAGGCAAAAGGAAATTCTATACAGAGAACAACGAAGTACCTACTGGACCTCTGTCCTGAAAGAGGAAATGAAGAAAAACGGAAGCATCATAGTGGATGAATGGTTTGCGCGCATAATGAAAGAAGACAATGATATTGAAATTGCGGTAAAGGTAGTTAACAACACCATCAACCAATATAAATTCAACGATCAATACCAGATCGAAATTGGTAAACCAAGTAAGAAAGAATATTTAAACAGCGACCTGATAATATGGAAAATGAAAGTAAAGAGTTCAGCTTCCTGATGCATGAGCGCTCTGTCAAGTACTTTGCACGACTTGACTTTGCACTGAAACAGGGAAGGCATATTCAAAATGTAGACCCTGACAGGCTGCTGTACAGCTATTGCGATGACTATTATAAACATCTGCAATACTATTATGAACACTTATATGATGTATTGCTGGAAGTAGGTGTTTCCGATATGGGCAAATATTACTATCTGGATTTTAAAGAAGAAGGAAGAGGTAAGTTTGCCGGAGACCAGCGGGTAGAGCCACTGGACGAAATTTCCGTTATTATAGGAATATTGCTTTTAAACCTTCACAATGAAAGTGTCATACGCAAAGACAATATATACTCCATAGAAGAAGTAATGGACTATATCTTCAACAAAGAGATAAAAGACAACTTGCTTCGTTTGTTGACCAAAGCGGATGAAACTACTTATTACGGAAAGGACAATGTTGACCTTAAGGCCAAACTTCGTTATTCATTAAACAAGTTTGACCGTCTTGGCTGGGTAAAATGGATAGACCGCAGCGAACACATGACTTTTGAAATACTACCTTCGCTGGAAAGATTGTACCTGATGTACAAATATGAAATAGAACATATAGACGATTTTCTGAAAGAAATATAGTGTAAGCAATGAGTAAAATTGAGTTATATCCGAATATGTTTTCCCTATCTACCGTAGGGGTTAGAAACCATTATCTTCAGGATTACCTTTTTCATCCTTTAAGAACAGACTTTACAGGAGATAATGGTGTCGGAAAATCCATCATTGCGGACCTGCTACAATTAATATTAGTCGGAAAAAGCAGCTTATGGAAGGCTGGTACCGAAGGAACCGACGAAAAGAAAAGACAGGTGAGAACCATACCGCTTGATCATTCAGAAAATAACTTTGCATATGCATTTCTAAATATTGAAATACAAAAGAATAAATTTATTGTCATAGGCACCTATATACCAACCAATAAAGGTGCAGTAAGGCCATTTATCATTCATTCACCTAAAGAAGAAGATGAAACGAAATTAGGAGGAATGAATACTCCTGTATTTTGCAGGGAATTTATGATCAAAAAACGGATTCCTGACCTTGCAGAAATTGAAAAAATATTTGCCGACAAAGGCCTTCGCTTTAAATCATACTATCAGTCGGACGAAATCAAGGAGTATCACTTAACTTTATACAAGAATAAAATACTTCCTTATGACCTCAGCTCTGACAAATCACTTCAAATGTTTGCAGAGGTATTGCAATCCTTTTCAAGGGCAAAAACATTGAACATCAACCGTTCCAAGAGTTTAAAAGAATTTTTATTCTCAAAAGAAAATGATGTATACCAACATTTCACTGACGAAAAGGAGCGACTGGCACAATACATAGACCAATACAACGAAGCCGAGAAACAACGTCAACGCCTGTTGCAGAAACAAGATGCCCTGGCAAATCTCGACCAGTTAAAACGAAAGCAGGAAGAAGCCTTCTTTCAATGGATCTCTTGTGATGCCGGCCTTGCCTGGCAAATGAAACAAAGGAACGAAAAAGAAATTCAATTACTCGAAAAGCAGCTTAAAACGCTTGACAGAGATATTGAAAAAACCGAAAAGAAATCAGAAGAGCTGAATGAAAAACTGGCCAATGCAGAAAACCTCAGAGATGAAAATCAGAAAAATATTAACCTGATCAGCCATCTGAAAGGCTTACTGGCGCAGGAAAAAGGAATACTCGAAACCATCACTTTCAATAAAAAGAAGATAGAGGAACTGATACTGGATCGAAGTGAGCTATCGGAAAAGAAAGTAACGAATGAAGCGGAACTTAATGACATTAACAAGATCTATCCGGACATCATTAAGTTTGAAGAATATTGGAGGTTGGAAGTAGAAAAACTTAACCGGGAAATTCAGGTAATAAAGCCGATCGAAAACCTGATATCGAAATACGGAAGCATCAAAGAAGTAGAAGCCAAAATCACCGAACAACAAAAAGTACTGGAAGCAAAGGATAAGCTGAACAAACTGAAAAACCTGGCACTATATGACTACTTCATTTCCTCCATCTGGTCCAAAGACTATAAAAAAGCAGAAGAAAACTACTTATCGGAAGTAGCAAGAATTACCGAAGATATCAATGGTATAAAAGACCTTATTCAAATATACAGCGAAAAAGATGAAAACTCGTTGTTCCATTGGGCGGTAAACCAAAAGAAAGCATTGACCAAAGCCGAAGAGGCCGTGGTCATGCATCTGAAAAAAATAGCTATTAAAAAACCCGAGGCCACACCGGGAGCAAAATATAGCACCACCCCGGCAGACCTTATCAAAAACCTGGAAGAAGATAAAGAC
>DATCKK010000091.1:0-12372 GCA_036562325.1 Cytophagaceae bacterium
AGATAAAGCTTTAGACGGCCCCGGCCTGCTGGAAAAGCAGGTTAACTTTCAAAAAGAGATTTCTGTGATTGTAGCCAGAAACGAAGCAGGTCAAACTTCAGTGTATCCGGTGGTTGAAATGGTATTTCATCCGGAGCATAATCTGGTCGAGTTTCTTTTTGCTCCTGCCGAAATAACTGAAGAACAGGAAAAAACAGCCAAAGCAATAGCGGTGAAAGTAATAGAGCGTTTAGGAATGGTAGGCTTGCTGGCGGTAGAGATGTTTGTAGATGAAAAGGGTGAAATACTGGTAAATGAAATCGCACCTCGTCCTCATAACAGTGGACATCAGACGATAAAAGGAAATTATACTTCCCAGTATGAACAGCATTTAAGGGCTATCCTTAATCTTCCGCTTGGGTCTTCTGCATTAAAAAAACCTTCCGCTATGGTCAATCTCTTAGGTGAAGCAGGATATTCAGGGCTGGCAGTATATGAAGGTATTGAAGATATATTAAAACTGGAGGGAGTATACATACATCTTTATGGGAAGAAGTTTACCAAGCCTTTCCGAAAAATGGGGCATGTAACAATTCTTGACGAAGATGTTACAAGGTTAAAACATAAAGCAGCACTAGTTAAAAACAAAATTAAAGTAATAGCATGAGTAAAGCATTAGTTGGTATTATTATGGGGAGCCAGTCTGATTTAAAAGTAATGTCAGCAGCAGCCGATATTCTGGAACAACTTGGAGTGCCTTTTGAAGTAACAGTAGTATCGGCACACAGAACTCCCATAAGAATGGTAGAATATGCTCAGAGTGCCGAAGCAAAAGGACTTAAAGTTATTATTGCAGGTGCCGGAGGGGCAGCACATCTTCCAGGTATGGTTGCTTCGCTCACTACCTTACCCGTTATAGGAGTTCCTGTCAAATCAAGCAACTCCATTGATGGATGGGATTCCGTGCTTTCTATTCTTCAGATGCCGGGAGGAGTACCTGTGGCAACCGTAGCTTTGGACGGTGCTTTAAATGCCGGTATTCTGGCAGCTCAGATTGTTGCTACTTTTGATGCTTCTGTTGCTGCTAAGCTTAAGTCTTATAAAAATTCGCTGAAAGAAAAAGTAGAAGAGTCGGTAAGAAATATTGAGCAAAAAGGCTTTAGGAATGTATAGTTCATTGAAGTAAAATCTCATTCAAACTTCTTCTCTGTCAATAAAGCTATATTAAGTAGTAGCGTTACCTAATTGCACCATAAGTATACAAAATTCGAAGAGTCAGGTGTCCAGCATACCTGACTCTTTTGTTTATGTCCCTTTGGACAATACGGCTTAAAAACTATCCATGAGTTATTCGGTTACTTAAAAAGACAGGTAATTAGAAGTCTTATGAGGGATATTTTTACTGGACGAATTATCACTATTGTTTTAATCATTTTACTGATAGGTTTTGGTTCTTGTCGGAAGTGGTCAAGGACGGCCAAAGGAGGGGCAATCGGTGCCGGATCCGGGGCAGCCATTGGCGGGGTTATTGGTAAGGCGACGGGAAATACAGCTGTTGGAATACTGGTAGGTGCAGCGATTGGTGGCACTGCCGGAGCTGCTATCGGGAAGTATATGGACAAGCAGGCTTATGAGATACGTAAAGATCTGGAAAATGCTAAAGTAGAAAGAATTGGAGAAGGTATAAAGATTACATTCCCTTCGGGAATACTTTTTGACTTAAACTCTGCTACTTTAAAACCCGAGTCAAAAGAAAACCTTCGGGATTTAGCAGGTACGTTGAACAAATATAAAGATACAGATATTGTAATCCAGGGATATACGGATAATACAGGTACCGAAGAGTATAATCAACAATTGTCCGAGCGCCGGGCAGAAGCAGTGGGAAATTATTTGAGGACATTAGGAGTGGATGTTTCGCGCCTGTCTCCGGTTGGAATGGGGGAGTCAGAGCCTGTTGCTGACAATGCTACGGAAGCAGGAAGAATGCAAAATAGACGTGTTGAAATTGCTATATTCGCCAACGAAAAGTTAAAAAAAGCAGCCAGGCGAGGAGATATATAATACTTCAGAATTCAGGCTAAACGCCTGAATATATCATTTATCAACCTTTTGAAAGGGTTACTTTTTAACCAGGGATCTATAATTTTTTTATAATCGTAGATAATAGCATTGGGATAGTTTTAAAAGATAGAAAGGGAAGATAAGGTTTAACTTATCTTGTTATGGCTATAATTAGCTGTTAACAGGAGATTGGCTCTAATTCTGTCTATAATCCGGCAATGTTTTCAGGGAATAATTATATTAAGTAAAATATTTCATATCTTTAATTGAAGGCAATGAAATTAAAGATAACTTTGAAAAGAAATTAAGTTATAATAATGGTTGCAATAATAATTAACGAATTCCTTAAAGTAACAGTAAAAAGCTCAGGTGCAGAGCTGATCAGTTTGAAAAATACGATCACTAACCTTGAATACCTTTGGCAGGGAGACCCTGCTTACTGGGCAAGAAGGGCACCTGTGTTATTCCCTATTGTAGGAAGATTGAAAGATCATAAATTACAGGTGGATGGCCAAAGCTATACACTCCCTCAACACGGCTTCGCCAGAGATATGATCTTCGACCTTGTAGATCATCAGGACGATTGCCTTACTTATAAATTGAAAAGTAGTGAGGAGACCTTGAAGATCTATCCTTTCAATTTTGAATTAACTATTACTTACCGATTAGTTAAAAATAAGCTGGTGGTCACTTATGAAGTGAAAAATACAGATGATAAAACCATTTATTTTTCAATTGGTGCACATCCTGCTTTCCGTTGCCCATTGGTACAGGGAGAAAAGTTTGAAGATTATTACCTGGAGTTTGAAAAGCCAGAGACTGCAGAAAGGCTATTGTTAACAGAAGGCTTGTTCAATGGCCAAACCGAACCAGTATTGAATAATGAAAATATTTTACCACTGTCTTATGATCTGTTCGACGAGAAAGATGCAGTAGTGTTTAAAGGCACTCGTTCAAGAACTGTATCTATTAAGAGTAAAAAGTCGAAGAACGTAATCAATGTAGATTACTCCGGTTTCCCATACCTTGGTATATGGACTAAGAAAGCACCTTTCATTTGCATAGAGCCTTGGTATGGCCTGGCGGACAAAGTTGATTTTAATGGAGAGTTCAAAGATAAAGAGGGGGTAAGGCCATTGATAAAAGGAAGGACTTTCAACTGTGAGTTTAGTATAGAAATAAAATAATAAGTTTGTTAAAATAAGAAGTCATCGCAAAGATGACTTCTTATTTTAAGATATGATATATTAATATTCTTCTTCCTCTTCAGTTTCGCTGGTAATATTAAGCATCCCACCTATCAAATCTTTAAACTGTACTCCACTTTCCAGCTTGTGTTTGCTTATTTGAGAAAACTCGGCAAGGCCATGTAGGGCAAACTCCATCAGTAAAAGCTTTTCTTCTTTGCCTGCATGAGGAAATCTGTCGGCAACCAAATCTTCCAGTCCGGGAACAGCTTTTAAAGCGCGTTCATACTCCGATGCGTTCATCCATTGATAGAGATCTATGATATTTCCATCGTTAAACCAGTTGATTACTTTAGTATATGGGTTTGTCTGTTTTAGTTTCTTAATTTTCTCAGGGCTCGGGAAGGTTGATTCAAAACATTTTCTGATTGCTTTGGAAATTAAGTAATGAGCGACATTAGTGATACCTTCCACTTCTCCTTCATATACCAGCTCTACTTTTCCCGTGATGGAGGGGATAATACCAAACACATCCGTAATTCTGGCTACACCTTTATCTTCTCCGTTTATCAAAATCCTTCTTTCTACCATACTATAAACATTCTCTAAGGCAGAAATGGTAAGCCGTGCAGAAACACCACTCTTTTGATCTATGTATTCACTGTTACGAGCCTCCAACGCTACCAACTCTATGATTTGTTTGATAATATCGTGAACACGGATGTTTTTCTTTTGATAATCGCTAAGAGACGCCTCCTGTTCAGTAATGGCTCTGGAAACCTCTATAGACTTCGGATAATGAGTTAATATCTGGCTGTCGATACGGTCTTTCAAAGGAGTGATGATGGAACCACGATTGGTATAGTCTTCAGGGTTGGCAGTGAATACAAATTGGATATCCAGAGGAAGCCTTAATTTAAAACCCCTTATCTGAATGTCGCCTTCCTGCAAAATGTTAAACAGAGACACCTGTATTCTTGCCTGCAAGTCCGGAAGTTCATTGATCACAAAAATACCCCGGTGCGATCTTGGGATAAGTCCGTAATGAATCACCCTTTCATCTGCATAGGTAAGTTTAAGCGATGCCGCTTTGATGGGGTCTACGTCGCCTATAAGGTCAGAAACCGTAACATCCGGTGTGGCCAGTTTTTCTGTATAGCGTTCATTCCGGTGTATCCAGTGAATGGGTGTGTCATCCCCTTGTTCTGCTATTACATCTTTGGCATATCTGCTAAGGGGGTTAAACGGATCGTCATTTAGTTCGCTGAAAGCAACTACGGGCAGGTACTCATCCAACAAGTTGGTCATTAATCTCGCAAGCCTTGTTTTGCCCTGTCCTCTTAATCCCAGGAATATAATATTATGTTTGGAAAGAATAGCCGTCTGCAACTGCGGAATAACACTCTCTTCATAGCCTTTGATTTCCTTAAACACATCATTTTGCGTGCATAAGGCTTCAATCAGGTTTTCCCTCATTTCCTCTTTCACACTTCTTGATTTATAGCCGCTCTTTTTTAGTTGACCAAGCGTTTTAATTTCTAAAAAATTCTTAACCATCTTTTTATTACGTTTAGGATGAATACCATTGATTCTAATCAAAGAGTTTACCGAACGCTTTTGCGGCGGTTCTTAATGAAATCTTCAAATATATATTGCCCCAGGCCTTCGGGAGAACTGTAAAATGCCCGCCCGTTATTAATTTTGGTAAACTCTCTTACAAACTGCTGCAAATACGGGTCTTTGGCAATCATAAAGGTGGTGATCGGTATCTGAAGCCTTCTGCATTGAGCCGCCATATTCAGTGTTTTGTTCACTACCTTTTTGTCCAGCCCGAAACTGTTTTTATAATATTTTAATCCTTCCTTAATGCAGGTAGGTTTTCCGTCAGTGATCATAAAGATCTGTTTATTGCTCGACTTTCTTCTTCTTAAAATTTCCATTGCCAGCTCCAGTCCTGCATAGGTATTTGTATGGTAAGGGCCAACCTGCAGATAAGGTAAGTCTTTCACCTCTATCGGCCAGGCATCGTTCCCAAATACGATTATATCCAGCGTATCCTTAGGATACTTCACTCTGATCAGCTCTGCCAGCGCCATGGCAACTTTTTTAGCAGGTGTGATACGGTCTTCTCCATACAAGATCATCGAGTGCGATATATCGATCATCAGTACGGTAGAGGTTTGCGATTTGTGTTCTCTCTCCTGTATTTGCAAGTCTTCAGGAGTAAGTGTGAACTCTTCAATGCCGTGGTTTATCTGCGCATTATGAATCGACTCGGTGACATTAATAGAATCAAGCGCATCGCCAAACTCAAAAGGCCGTATGTCTGAAGTGGCTTCATCGCCTGTGCCGGAAATAAATGTTTTATGGTTCCCTTTCTGGGTTTTCTTAAGTTTGCCAAAAATTTCGTCCAGTGAGTTTTTTCGAATGGTTTGTTCGGATTTGGCGGTAAGTTTCAATTCTCCCTTATGTTCATCCTCGCTTATATAACCTTTCTTTTTGAGGTCGTCAATGAAGTCTCCCATGCTGTATCCGTCGCTGGTAAGGTTATGTTCCTTGTCCAGGTCGTTCATGTAAGACAGCGCTTCGGAAACATCCCCGGACGTGTAATTGAGCACCTGAAAGAATATATTGAACAACTTATCAAAAGGTGTTCCCTGCTGTGGTTGCTCCAAATATTTAGAAAATCTGATTCCCTTCATACAAATAGTAATATAGGAAAAGAACAGGTAAACACAGGTTTAAGTTTTTAAATCCCTATTTCATCAGGAATAATAACTTCTGAATCAGAAAAACCTGAGAAAGTTCCGGTTTAATAAATACCTGCCGGATAAAAATATGTTAAAATTTTTTGTAAAAATATTTGGGAAAGGGGGTGGATTAATCATAGAAAAAGATGAAAAAAAATAAATTTCATCTACCTAAATTAAATTATTATGACTAAATTTGTCTTAAAGTGTCCAAAACAACCATTTATCGAACATAATGTTTGATTTATCTTTAAATAACGCTATTAATTTTCTGAATCTGCTGATAGTCAGACTTGGAGTTGAGTAGGTTTGTTCAAAATATTGAAAAAGCCATTCTCAACACGAAGAGAATGGCTTTTTAATTCAAAAATAGTTTAGAGTACATAATAAAAGATCATGGCAAAAAGAGTCTACATTTTTGATACCACACTGAGAGATGGCGAGCAGGTACCTGGCTGCCAGTTAAATACGGAAGAGAAAATTGAGGTAGCGAAGGCGCTGGAGGAACTGGGTGTAGATGTTATAGAAGCAGGTTTTCCTATTTCCAGTCCGGGAGACTTTAATTCGGTAGTTGAGATATCCAAAGCTGTTAAAAATCCAATCATTTGTGCTCTTACCAGGGCGAAAGAAATGGATATTGACAGTGCCGTGGCTGCTTTAAAGTTTGCCAATAGAAAAAGAATCCATACGGGTATCGGTAGCTCCGATATGCATATCCAGTATAAGTTGAGATCCACCAGAGAGAAAGTGCTGGAGCAGGGAGTAGCTGCCGTGAAGTATGCCAAGAAGTTCGTTGAAGATGTAGAGTTTTATTGTGAAGATGCGGGGAGAGCGGATATACAATATCTTGCCCAAATGGTAGAAGCAGTGATAGCTGCCGGTGCTACCGTAGTAAATATTCCGGATACAACAGGTTATACCTTGCCCTGGCAGTTCGGAGAAAGAATTAAATACCTGATGGACAATGTGAAAAATATTGATAAAGCTATTATTTCCGCACATTGCCATAACGACCTTGGCCTGGCTACTGCCAATGCAATTTCTGCCTTGGCGAATGGAGCAAGACAGGTTGAGTGTACTATAAACGGAATAGGCGAAAGAGCAGGAAATACTTCATTAGAAGAAGTGGCGATGATCATCAAATCACATCCTTCTCTGGATCTTGAAACCGGAATTAATTCCAAATTATTATATCCTACCAGTCAATTGGTGCAGAGGTTAATGAGAATGCCGGTGCAGGCCAACAAGGCTATTGTTGGTAAAAATGCCTTTGCCCACTCTTCAGGTATCCATCAGGATGGCTTCCTGAAGCATCGCGAAAATTACGAAATCATAGATCCGGCTGATGTCGGAGCGGACGCTTCATCTATTGTGCTTACGGCACGAAGCGGAAGGGCGGCTTTGTCTCACCGATTAAGCTTACTGGGTTTCACTCTGTCAAGAACAGAGTTAGACGAAATCTATGCCAAGTTCCTGGATATGGCAGATAAGAGAAAGCAAGTGGATGATAGTGATCTGAAAGAGCTGATGGAAACAGCAATAACAAAATAAAATGAAAGGGCTTTAAAAAGCCCTTTCTTGTATCTGAAAATTCGATTAATGATCAACTATTAATTCAAAAAGACCAGCCATAGGTATTTTTAGTAATAGAAACCTTTCAGTCAGGCAAGTTTCAGGTCAATTTTAATAAGTTTATTAATGAAATTTTGATAAATTGCTTGTTCAATTTTAGAAATTAATAAAAAGTGGAAAAAGAATTAAATAAGTACAGCTCTAAGCTTACACAGAACGTAACACAGCCTGCATCCCAGGCCATGATGTATGGAGCAGGATTTACAGAAGAAGATATGAAAAAGCCTCAGGTGGGTATTGCAAGTACAGGATATGAAGGAAATACCTGTAACATGCACCTCAACCAACTTGCAGGATGGATTAAAGAAGGAGTATACAAGGCAGGCCTAAAGCCTTTGCAATTCAATACTATCGGCGTGAGCGATGGTATGTCCATGGGTACTCCGGGAATGAGATATTCTTTGATTTCAAGAGATGTTATAGCAGATAGTATTGAAGCTATTACAGGGGCTCATTACTACGATTCTTTAGTAGGTATTGTGGGTTGTGATAAAAATATGCCAGGTGCCATTATGGCTATGGCCAGGCTGAACAGGCCATCCTTAATGGTATATGGTGGGACAATTAAATCCGGAAACTGGAAAGGTGAGAAGCTGAATATCGTTTCTGCGTTTGAGGCGTTGGGTAAAAAATTTGCCAACCAGATAAGCGAAGAAGATTTTAAAGGAGTAATCCAGAATGCTTGTCCGGGCGCAGGAGCATGCGGTGGTATGTATACTGCCAATACAATGGCTTCTGCTATTGAAGCATTAGGAATGACACTTCCTTACAGCTCTTCTGCACCTGCAGTGAGCGATAAAAAGAAGCAGGAGTGTTTGTCTGTAGGACAGGCGATGAGAGTGCTTTTGGAAAAAGACATAAAGCCAAGCGATATCATTACTTATGAGTCTATTACCAATGCGGTAAGAGTGGCAATGGTATTGGGCGGATCCACTAATTTAATTCTGCACTTTTTGGCAATTGCTAAAGCAGCCAATATCAAATTTACATTAAAGGACTTCCAGACACTTTCTGATAAAACACCAATGCTTGCAGACTTTAAGCCAAGCGGAAAGTATATGATGGAAGATATGGACAATATCGGCGGTGTTCCTGCTGTCATGAAAATGATGTTAAGAGAAGGAATGCTGATCGGTGATTGTATGACTATTACCGGTAAAACAGTAAAAGAGAATTTGGAAAGCTTCCCTGATTTACCAAAAGATCAGGACGTTGTATATCCGGTAAGCAACCCAATTAAGAAAAGAGGACACTTACAGGTATTGTATGGTAATATCGCCAGAGAAGGTTCTGTTGCTAAGATCACAGGAAAAGAAGGAGAGCGCTTTGAAGGTATTGCCAAGGTTTATGATTCGGAAGAGGACATGAACCTGGGAATAGAAAAAGGAGAAGTAAAAGCAGGCCATGTGGTTGTTATTCGTTATGTTGGTCCTAAAGGAGCACCAGGTATGCCTGAAATGTTGAAAGGCACTTCCCTGATTATGGGTGCGGGACTAGGAAACTCCGTAGCGTTGATCACTGACGGAAGATTCTCCGGAGGAACTCATGGATTCGTAGTTGGACACATTACCCCGGAAGCACAGGAAGGCGGAGAGATCGGGCTTGTGAAAGATGGAGACAAAATCGTCATAGATGCAGTAAACAACACCATCGATGTGTTGATTTCCGAAGAAGAAATGGAAGCAAGAAGAAAAGCCTGGGTGAAACCTCCTTATAAAGTAAATAAAGGATTACTTTATAAATATTTAAGAAGTGTTTCTTCTGCTTCTGAAGGCTGTGTTACGGATGAATTTTAGTGGAAGTATCCAGTAAATTGTTTGGATATTGGAAGTTGAAAATCACCAAAAACAAATACAAAACACAAATAAGGTCCAAAAGACAATTTTCAAGCAGTGCTATAAATTTAGCGGAACTGATAACTTTTGAGATTTGGAAATTGGAATTTATTTGAGATTTAGTTTTTTGGAGTTTTTTAATTCCTGAAGTTGATTATCGTACTTATAAAACTATATAACGAAACTCATAAAAAGTTTCTATGAAGCCAAGAATTAAACTAAGAGGGGCAGAGTATATTGTAAAGCTGATAGAGCTTTTAGGCGCAAAGGATTTATTTGCTTATCCAGGTGGAGCAATTCTGCCAATATACGATGCTCTTCCATTTAGTAAGCTGAACAGCGTACTGGTAAGGCATGAACAAGGAGCGGCATTTGCTGCTAATGGTTATGCCAGGGTAACAGGAAAGCCCGGCTTTTGCCTGGCAACATCTGGCCCAGGTGCTACTAACCTGGTTACCGGTATTGCAGATGCTTACGCAGACTCTGTTCCTATGATAGCAATTACCGGCCAGGTACAACTGCACCTGATCGGAACGGATGCATTTCAGGAAACAGATATCACAGGTATATGTATACCAATTACTAAAAAAACCTACCTTGTAACTAAGCTGGAAGATGCAGCAGAAATTTTTGCTGATGCATACAACGTTGCTATCAATGGAAGGCCGGGGCCTGTATTGATAGATATTCCGAGAAGTGTTCAGGGTAACTATATAGAACTGGACGAGGATTGGGAGCAAAGTTTTAAAAAGCCGGAGCATAAAACCATCTGCCATGTTTCCGATATTGAAATTGCAAAAACAGTTAAGCTATTAACAGAAGCTAAAAAGCCTCTGATTATTGCCGGACATGGTATCCTGCTATCAAAAGCATGGGAGGAATTAAGAGAGTTCTCTCATAAAGAAAACATACCTGTAATTTCTACCATTCTTGGGTTTGGTGCCATGGAGCACAATGATCCATTGTACTTTCAATGGTTGGGTATGCACGGTATGAAATATGCGAACCTGGCTGTTCAGGAGTCAGATCTTATTATAGCATTGGGCATTCGTTTTGATGATCGAATTACAGGTACCTTAAGTACGTTTGCACCGCATGCTAAAATCATTCATTGCGATATTGATAAGAGCGAGAATGGTAAAAACGTAAAAACAGAAGTGTTTTTACATGGGGATTTGAAAGCTGTTATACCGATGATTCCTGTTACGAAGAATGCACAAAATGCATCGGTAAGAGAAGAGTGGTTAAAGCATTTGAATGATTTAAGGGAAGAGTTTCCTTTGCTGGAGCCAGAGATGAGCACATTTACAGAAGTGGCGGCCATAAAAGTATTGGAAGAGATGATGAGTGAAAATGCCATCGTATCTACCGATGTTGGCCAACACCAGATGTGGGCTTCGCAATATGTTAAAAGGTTAAAGCCAAATCACTTCCTTACTTCCGGCGGATTGGGATCAATGGGATTTGGATTGCCTGCTGCAATGGGGGCGCAGGCTGCAGCACCAGACAATGAAGTATGGTGTATAAGCGGTGATGGTTCGTTCCAAATGAATCTTCAGGAATTGATAACATGTGTTCAGGAAAAATGGCCGGTAAAAGTATTGTTGCTGGATAATAACTATCTTGGAATGGTAAGACAATGGCAGGAGCAATTCTATGCAAAAAACTATTCCGGTGTAGAGTTATTAAATCCTGATTTTGTAATGCTATCCAAAGCATTTGGAGTAGATGCCGTAAGCGTGGAAAGTATAGAGGAGTTGAGAAAAGCAATAACCATGGCCCAAAATTGTGATCGTCCGTTCCTTATCCATGCTAAAGTATTGAAAGAAGAAAATGTGCTTCCAATGGTAGCTCCCGGAACCAGTTTGTCAGATACCATTTATTATCCAGGCAAGCCGGTAAAGGAAAAGGTTGGAAAGTAAAAAACGTATAAGCAAAAGTTTATTTGAGGCAGGATAAAACCTGCCTCTTTTTTTATTATTTAGCTAGAATAAATACCCGACTTTAAGTGAAGGATAAATAATGGAGCCAGGCCCTATAAGGATCCACTCCAGTTCTTTGACTGCATCGTTATCATTGTCTAACTCCACTTTCCGGTATAAAAAGTTATCATCTTCATCGTAGTATTCCAGGATGATATGTTGTTTATTAGATCGGAAGGGAGGGGGAACAATTTGAAACTCCAACTTACCATCAAGTAAAAGCCTTTGATCTTTCCCTAATAATACCTGATAACCCAGGCCGGCAGACCCTCCGAAAACCAAATCAAATCCGGATTCTTTCTGTCTATCATAATGGATGATGTTTTTAGCGTCATAATAAGGATTGTTTTTGCTTACCTTATAGGTTATATATTCAACATTGTAGGAGTAATAAGCATGTACCATAATTATTTTGCCCTGAAGGTAAAATCCCTTCAATGCCTTATTCCAGGGGTAGAAGCGCCAGTATACACTGTTTTTAAAAGTTTGTATTCCATGCCAGGAGTCGACTCCGGTATATTTTGTTATACCAGTATGATATAAGTCAGAAACGGCTCCCATAGAGAAATAGGAAATAAATTTTCTTTCGTATTCAAGATTGAATTTATAGAAAACTGCCCGTAGAGGGCCTATTTTGATCGCATTTTTTTTAGTTTCAAAACTTGGCGTTTCTACGTCTTGTGCAAAAGTTATTGTAGAGGTTAGTAATAACAATAAAAATAGATGCTTCATGTCTTTATGATTTTTTAAAAGGCAGGCAATTATTAAGCCATTGAAATCCAAAGATATATTAAATGTATATATTTTGGTAAAACTAAATGTAAGAAGGTTATTTTTCAATGAACTGCTTTAGCCATTCCAATGCTTCTTTTTCGTTAGAACAAAATTTGGTAGGAACGAGAGGTTTGTTTACTCTGAGATAAAAGTTAAGTAAAATATTGGC
>DATCKK010000519.1:0-6268 GCA_036562325.1 Cytophagaceae bacterium
GTATCTATCTGGCTGAGCTATCATCACCCTAACTATTCACAAGCTTTTTCATTCATGTGCTTTAATTTTTTTTATAGGGAATAACGCTATTTATCCCTTCCTGGGTTCAATAATTATTCAGCCGTTTAAGAAAAAGCAGAACGATCTTTTCCTTGGAATAGTTATAAATTGTAAGTTCCATCAAACAGCCTTGTTGAAGTTCAATTTATGTCTAATATTTTCCGGAGCTACATCAACCGGGATTTTTCACATGGGCATAATAAAAATAACAGCAAACCCTAAATAACCTGTCAAGCGAAAAGTTTATTTAGGTCTTAAAAAATTTATTCATTATCTTTCGCTCCTAAAAAAGCATACTAATACTTCAAACTGAAAAAGTAAAATAACAATAAACTAAAACAAGATTATGGGGCATTTGCCGGCATTAATACAGGATTTAGCGCTTATACTTATTACCGGGGCTATCACAACCTTGATTTTTAAAAAAATCAAACAACCATTAGTACTTGGGTACATTATAGCCGGTTTTATAGTAGGGCCATACACCTCCCTTACCCCTACAGTAGCTGATAATGAAAACATAAAAATACTGGCGGAGATAGGTGTTATATTCCTGCTATTTAGTCTTGGGCTTGAGTTCAGTTTTAAAAAGCTGATGCGTGTAGGTGGGTCTGCCTCTATTACCGCCTTTGTTGAAATCATTTTTATAACCATAGCCGGTTATTATACCGGTAAGTGGATGGGCTGGTCAACCATGGACAGTTTGTTTTTAGGAGGTATGCTGGCAAGCTCCTCCACGACAATTATTATCCGGGCTTTTGAAGAGCTGGGAGTAAAAACCAAGCAATACGCCCGTATCGTTTTTGGGGTTTTAGTAGTGGAAGATATTGTAGTGATCCTGCTTATGGTGCTTCTTTCAACGCTGGCAGTGAGTCAGCACTTTGAAGGCACCGAACTACTCATGACCGTTATCAAACTACTGTTTTTCCTCCTGTTATGGTTCATTACAGGTATTTTCCTGCTACCTACCTTCCTAAAAAAGGCCAAAACCTTGCTGGATGAAGAAAGTTTGCTCATACTTTCTATCGGACTTTGCCTTGGTATGGTGGTATTGGCAACTCAGGTAGGATTTTCTGCTGAATTAGGTGCATTTATCATGGGATCGATTATGGCTGAAACTACTTCAGCAGAGAAAGTAGAGAAATTAATCAAACCCGTTAAGGACTTGTTTGGGGCTGTATTTTTTGTATCTGTAGGGATGTTAATTGATCCTCAAACAATCATGGAATACAAATGGCCGGTACTCTTAGTAACCATATTAACTTTATTTGGAAAATTATTCAGTACCACCATTGGAGCTTTAATTTCAGGACAACCATTAAAGCAATCTATCCAAGTAGGTATGAGTATGGCTCAGATTGGGGAGTTTGCTTTTATCGTTGCCACACTAGGGCTTTCTCTGGGGGTAATCAGTGACTTTTTGTTCCCGATTGCAGTGGGAGCATCAGCTGTCACTACCTTTACCACGCCTTATATGATCAAGTTTTCAGGAAATTTCCATGACATTATCGTCAAAACCCTCCCTGAAAAGTGGATCAATGCAATGAACAACTACTCTTCCGGAACCCAAAATATTCAGGCTCAAAGCAATTGGGGCAAAGTGATAAAGTCTTACGCCAACATTGCTGTCACCAATGGTATTATATTAATGGCCATGATGTTGCTCTCCGTCAATTTTCTATTGCCGTTTTTAAAAGAACAAATTGATAACCAAATTACGGTTAGCATCCTCGCTCTGGTCATTTCACTTGCCGCTGCCGCTCCTTTCCTGTGGGCTTTAATGGCAAAGAAACCTAACAACATTGCCTATAAAGAATTATGGCTGGATAAAAAATACAACCACGGGCCTTTGCTTGCGTTGGAGATTCTCCGGGTTATCCTGGGAATAGTAGTTATTGTGTTATGGGTAGACAGATTGTTCGTAACCCATATATCCATATTGGTAGCTGTTCCGATCATCATTTTGGTACTAATCATTTTCTCTCAAAGAATTCAAAACTTTTATCACCGTATCGAGGGAAGGTTTTTGGACAATTTAAATGCACGTGAAAAGGCAGCAGCCGAAAAAAACAAAGCTAACTCAAACGTATTTCTGAATAACTCAACAATACAGTCAGATTTATCTCCCTGGTCTGCTTATATCGTAAATCTGGAAGTAAATCCTCATGCCGAATATATTGGTAAATCACTGCAAGAACTTTCCTGGAGAGAGAAGTACGGTATTAACATAGCTTATATTAAGCGAGGTGAAAAATTAATTAATCTTCCCGGTGGGAAAAACAGGCTTCTTCCTTTCGATCATATTGGAATTATTGCCACCGAAGAACAAATGCAGGCTTTTAAAGCAGTATTTGATGCCAAGGAAGTGGTAAATGAAAATGAAACCCATGTTGAAGACATTACCCTGCAAAAAATTGTGGTGGATGAGCATACCAAACTGAAAGGTATCAGTATCCGAAATTCAGGTATTCGGGAAAAGGCAAATGCACTAATTGTTGGTATAGAACGTGGAAACACCCGAATGCTAAATCCCAAACCGGATATGGTATTTGAATGGGGCGATATTATCTGGGTAGTAGGTGAAAAGAAAAAAATTCAAAAACTGGTTTCGGCAAATTAATAAAACTGAACCTTAATAAAAGTAAAACCTCCTGAGAAATTCTCAGGAGGTTTTTAATTTGAATACACCAACTCTTAAATGCTTTTCAGGTATTTAATAACACAAAATAAAAGCCTGATTATCTCATGTAACAATAATCAGGCTTTCTACTTTATACCCTTAAATTAACAATGCTGATAATCTAATCCCAGACTGGCGCCCTGCCTGATAAGCTCTACCTGAATATCACCGATATCAAGATCTCTGCAGGAAACCCTGTTTTTGGCTGACAAAGCTGCACTTACTCCTGCTGCCTGTCCTGTAGCCATGGATGTAGGCATTACCCTGTAGGAAGAATGTGCTTCATGAGTACCAGAAATACATCTTCCTGCAACCAATATATCTTCTATGTTCTTAGGCATCAGAGAACGTAAAGGTATGTCATACGCCTTTCCGTCCGGAATCCTTTTCAACAAGGTACCTTTACCGGTAGGGTTGTGTACATCTACCGGATAAGAACTTCTTGCGATAACGTCATCAAACCTTCGTGCCGTAAGTACATCTTCCGCCGTTAATATATAGTCTCCTATGATTCGCCGGGTTTCCCTCACTCCTACTGTAACACCAGACTGGGCAACATATGATTTTTCAAAACCGGGAACATATTTATTCAGGAATGCAGCTATTTGTTTAATCTGCCGTCTGCCTTCCCATTCTGCATAAGAAAGGTCCCACACATCTGTACCTAAGACTCTTGTAATCCGGGTTGAGTTTACACTTAGTTCTTTTTCATGAGGCGTATCAAAAAACAACATATCCTCACGGGGCAAATCCAACTCCCCTGCATCGGTTGCCTTTTTGATCAAATCCCAAAGGCCATGTACACCTTTCCACTGGTCAGGGTATTGCTGAAGGTACTCATTAAACCCTTTTCTTTCAAACTCAACCAAGCGGAACATAAGAGTCATAGGTTGAACCAAGCCATCCAGGTCTCTTCCGATAGAACAATCAGCCCCTGCACAGGTAGCTATATCGCCATCACCCGTACAATCAACAATAACTTTAGCTTTTACCACCAAAGGGCCGGATTTGGTTTCCAACACAACACCTTTGCTGTTTTTTTCATAAAACATACTACTGGCGAACGCATGAAACAACATTTTCACATTGTAATCATCCAGTAGTTCCATCGCCACTATTTTAAATAGCTCCGGATCAAATGGCACTACATACCCAGTTTTGAGACAAGGAGGAATTGCTGCTCCTGATTTTATCAACCGGGTGATCAACTCTTCCAGGGCTCCTGCAATTACAGGATCTCCCGGCCCATGATCGTTAGGAAGAATAAACTCAGACTTTCCGTTTTTTTCAGGTGTGTATCGTTGGGTATGGTAAGACATCAGCGGCATTACCAAGGCGGCAGTAGCATTACCACCCAAAAATCCAAACCGCTCTACCAATACAACATCTGCTCCTGCCTGGGCAGCTCCAATGGCAGCACCTATTCCGGCAGGGCCACCGCCTATCACCAACACATCGGTTTCAGCGGCTAAACATGCTTTTCGAGGGGGTAATTCGAGACAAAGATTTTTGTCCGGTCTTTTTAATACAGGCATTAATAAAATTTTTGTTATTTTTTATATTAGAGAATGAACAATATTATATTTCTCGTGCAATAATTTTAACAATAGTTGATGGGTCTGCTTTGCTCTTTCCTTAACATCTGGTAGCCTTTGAGCTAACTGAACCCGTAATTGATTTTGAGTATCCCATATATAATCTATATGTGCAATCAGTCGTCCTTCATTCACAAGATGTAAAGGCGGACTTTGAATGCCCAGTTCTTTTATAAATCCTGAAACTTTAGATGCATAAGGCAGGGCAACAAATGGAACATTTTGCAATGCAGCAAAAATCAAAAAGTGTAAGCGCATTCCAACAGCAAAAGTCAAATAACTCATTATAGAAAGAATCTGACCTGGTGTATATTCTCCTTTCAACACACTCGCTCTTTGCGGCCTTAACATTTTAGAAATTACTGCATGTGAATGTTGTAAATCCTGTACCCTATGCTCCATAGGGATAAAAAGAATATCTGCATCGAGCCGGTCCACAATAAAATCAGCGGCATTGGCCAATAACCCATGGTAAAACTTTTCATCTATATCTGGCGCTGCCACTCCTGGTTCCCGAACCGATATTCCTACCAGTTTACGTTTCTTATCTAGTTGTTCTATCAACAAATTTTCATCGGATAAAGGTTCAGGTTGAAGCAATAAAGCCGGATCTGCCGTTACTATTATTTCCTTGTTAACACCTATACTTTCAAATAAGCTTTGAGCACCCACTTCCCTTACGGTAATCAGGTCTACCTCATTCAACACATCCCGTACCATGCTTTGAACCCTTCGATCTGTCAATGGGCCCGCTCCGATCGCATAAAGCATAACAGGGATTCCCAAATCACAGGCAATGCGAACCTCCCGTAAATAATAATGAGCATCTGCATCGTAAAGTATACCACCTCCGCCAAGAATAAACAAATCCAATCTTTGAATCTCAGGTTTCACTTCTTTATGAGAAAGGCTTCTTACCTCTACAGCTCTTTCGACACTATGTCGGATAAGAGTATCGGATGCATTACGGGAAAAAACGGTTATTTCCACCGGAATAGATTGGCGAAGTTGAGAGACTATGCTTTGAAGAATTGCTTCATCTCCCATATTAAGTCCTCCGTAAGAACCAGATATACCTATTTTATAAATTCGCTCAGCCATACTTCCCCTTTTTAGTTCTTATAATACATAAGTAATACAATCAATTTCTCTGAGAAGTTTAAAGATTAAAAAATTTTAGTCCATCGATAAAAATAGTCAGGCGATATTAAAACATATCGTACCTTATTGGGTTTAACATTATTACCCTTTCTAACACTTGCTGAATTCGATGGTTAAGGAGAGAACTGATAGTGTATTGAATTTCATCCTGATGATTTTATTCATAGCCGGATGCAATAAAAAAGAAAAAATCACTCCGGAAATCAGGCCAATCACAGAATCGGTATACGCTTCAGGTTATGCCAAAGCAGCAGGACAATATCAGGTTTATCCCAATGTAAGCGGTATAATTGAAAAAGTTCATGTACAGGAAGGTGATACCGTAAAAGCAGGAACGGCACTATTTACTATTGAGAAAAAACGGTCCGAACTAAGCACAGAAGATGCGCGGCTTGCGCTCCAGCAGGCAGAAGAAGATTTAAAAGACATTGAAGACATAAGAAGAAACACCCAAGTAGCCAAAGAAACTTTTTTACAGGACTCTTTAATGTATGAACGTTACAAAAAATTAAGGGAGCACAATGCGGTAAGCGGAGTAACCTATGAAAATCAAAAACTGAAATACGAAAACTCAAGACAATCTTATTTCAATGCCCTTAACAATCTAAACCAAACCAAATCAAAACTCGACTTACAATACCAAAGGGCTCTGACTAATTTAAGACTAAGCCTGGAAACAGAAGAGGAATATGTAATCAGCAGCAAGATAGAAGGCAAAGTTTACAATATAATTCCCAAACAGGGAGAAGGTGTGAACCCTCAAACTCTGCTG
>DATCKK010000520.1:0-15259 GCA_036562325.1 Cytophagaceae bacterium
GTCAAACCTCGCCCGGCTGGACATTCCTTCAAATACCCGCTTAATTCCCTCAAAATTAGAGTAGTTAAATAACCAGTTTTCACGGATCATATAAGGAAGATAGCCCTTGACCTTTTCGGGAAGTATTGCTTTATGCGCCAGTATGGTCTTGTATGTATATTGAGCAAAATCAGCAAGAGGGGTGGTAGAATAATGATGCCAGGAACATGCTAAAAAATGATCGAAATAAATATCCGATACTACAGGGGCGTATTTACCAAAAACGGGCCTTAATTCTTTCTTGAACTCTTTCACCACTTCATGAGAATCAGTATAATGGTCTATTTCCCGATGAAGTAAAATCCCTTTCTGAATTCCGGGGGTAAATTTCAAAACCTCTTTCCCTTTTACGGCATCTGCAATAAAATTGCCTACCAGCACTTCGTCTGATTCAAAGGAAAGATATACATGAGCAAGGAAATTCATTTATTCTTCCGGCATTGGCTTATAGGAAGGGAATAGGTTTATTCCCAGGCCAAATTCATAATAAGGGGAATATTTTAATTGGGAAATGTCACGATACTTATACGCTTCACGAATAACTCCCAGTTCGAACTGGGAATAAAAACGTTTGCCAAAGTATACTTTTACCCCGGAAAGTAAGAAACCTCTTTTAACATCCGCATCCTTCTTCGGCCCGAAATACGATTTTTCTTTACCGATACCATAACAGGCCGAAGCAATCCAATACCAGTTATAAAACACCTCCGAAATACGCATAATTTCCCAATTCAGCCCACCCGTGATCCCCCCAGGCATAGGAGCCAATCGCAGCCCTCCACCCTTATAGTGGACATCTACTGCCGGTATTGGCGTAACATTAACCCCTCCTAATCCATCGAACAAACTCACGTTAAATGGACGTTTTTCCGGATGTGATATCTGTGAATAACAGGTACTTGTCAAAACAAATACTCCGATGACCAGGAAATATTTCATATAACCATAATTCATCTATAAGATAGTGAGAATTAGTCTAAAAAATTATACAAATCAAAGAAATATTTTCCCTTTATCATGTCATCTTCCTTCTTTATATAATTTCCAACACTTTTTCCGGCGGTCTGCCAATTACCGCTTTTTTTCCGGCTATTACCACCGGCCTTTCAATAAGTATGGGATTTTCTACCATTATTTTAATCCATTCATCTTCCGAAAATGATTTCCCTTTATAATTCTCCTTATAAAGAGCTTCTCCTTTGCGGATCAATTCTTCCGGGCTTACTTTCAATAGTTTTAAGATATCTTTTAACTCGTTAACAGTAGGTGGTGTTTTCAAATATTCAATTACCTCGGGCGATTTGCCTTTACTTTTCAAAAGTTCTAATGCCTGGCGGCTTTTAGTGCAACGTGGGTTATGAAATATTTTAATCATTATTTGACAGTCTCTACAATTAAATTATGATTGGTATAAATACAAATATCGGCTGCTATATGAAGGCTTTCTCTCACCATTTCTTCCGCCGAAAGATGCGGAGCGTGCTTTTTCAATGCGATGGCGGCAGCCTGCGCATACATACTACCCGAACCAATAGAAGCAATTTGATTATCCGGCTCCAGTACATCTCCGGTTCCTGAAATTACTAATAACTCATCTTTAGAAGCTGCAATAAGCATTGCCTCCAACCTTCTTAAATATCTGTCCATTCTCCAGTCTTTGGCCAGTTCTATCGCTCCTCTTTTCATATTGCCCCCATAAGCGTTTAGCTTTTCTTCAAACCTTTCAAGCAGAGTAAAGGCATCTGCGGTAGATCCCGCAAAACCGGTTACTATCTTACCATCCAGCAATTTTCTAATCTTCTTTACATTACTTTTGGCTACCGTATTTCCCATAGTAGCCTGTCCATCGGCACCTATTGCTACCTCTCCATTGTGCAATATTGCAAGGACCGTTGTAGATCTTATTTTCATATTTAAACTAAAAATGCGTCTATACTATTTATCGCAAAATACTTAAACTCTTATACTACTGATAAAATTAAAATCCCAACCGCAAAAATCAAATAATTTCCGATAGTCTCAACCATTGTAACAAAAAAGCCTCCCTTTTGTTGAGAGGCTTTAATGCTTTATTTGAAGTTTTCAATTAATGGTTCGAGAAATTAAACTAAAATCCGAACAGGATCTTCCAACAAGGATTTTAGTGTCTGCAGGAAGGCTGCACCTACAGCTCCGTCAACTGCCCTGTGGTCGCAGGATAAAGTTACTTTCATAACATTGCCCGGAACCACCTGGCCATCTTTAACAATCGGAGTTTGCTTAATTCCTCCTACCGCAAGAATACAAGCATCCGGAGGATTAACAATTGCAGTGAACTCCTCTACCCCAAACATACCAAGGTTTGAGATAGTAAAAGTACTTCCCGAATAGTCTGAAGGCTGAAGTTTACCGGCTTTTGCTTTACCGGCAAAGTCTTTTACTTCAGATGCAATATGTGATAGAGATTTATTATCCGCAAATTTGATTACAGGAATGTATAAGGCATCATCTACAGACATAGCCACACCTATACTGATGTGCTTGTTGTATCTCATTTTATCTCCTAACCAGGAAACATTTACTTTAGGATGTTGTCTTATAGCGGCAGCAGTAGCCTTAACAACCATATCGTTGAACGATACCTTTACAGGGGATATAGCGTTGATGCTGTTTCTTGCTTCTATGGCTTTATCCATGTTGATTTCCATGGTAACATAGAAGTGAGGAGCGCTGTATTTGCTTTCTGAAACCCTTCTGGCGATGGCCTTTCTCATTTGAGAAAGAGGTACATCTTCAAAGCTTTCCTGTCCGACTACTGCAGGCAGTACTACAGCAGGTTTAGCTTCTCCTTTGGCCGCCGGAGTTGTTGGCTGGGCTGCCGGAGTGAAGGTTTCAATATCTTTTTTTACTATTCTTCCGGCTTCTCCTGTTCCGCTCACCATTCGAATGTCTATACCTTTTTCTTTGGCCAGCTTTTTGGCAAGTGGAGAGGCTTTTACTCTTCCTTCAGGTGTAGTAGTTGAACCGGCAGAAGTTGTTGCCTGAACCGGCTGTTCTTTAGGTGCCGGAGTAGTAGCTTTTTGCTCTGTTTTAGGTGAGGTCGATTTTTGTTTTGATAATAACGGAGTATAATCAACTCCTTCCTCTCCTATGATGGCCAGTACACCATCCACTACCACAGACTCTCCTTCTTTTACACCTATATATAATAGAGTTCCGTCTTCATAAGACTCCAACTCCATGGTAGCTTTATCGGTAGCTACTTCAGCCAGAAGATCTCCGGATTTTACTTTGTCTCCTACTTTCTTATGCCATGCTACAATAGTACCTTCGGTCATTGTATCACTCATCTTCGGCATTCTGATTACTTCAGCGTTAATGTTTGAAGTATCTACCGAAGCTTCTGCCTCCTGACTTGTTTCTTTTGGCTGATCTGTGGCTTGCTGTGTTCCCCCTACTGCCTTGCCTTCCCTAATTTCTTTGAGCAGGTTATCTATGTTTTCCCCTGCATTTCCGATCACTGCAATTACACCATCTACCGGTACAGCTTCTCTCTCTTTCGGCCCTATGAATAACAAGGTCCCGTCTTCATAGGACTCCAGCTCCATCGTAGCTTTATCAGTTTCTACTTCAGCAAGAAGATCTCCGGACTTTACTTTGTCTCCTACTTTTTTATGCCATGCGGCTATGACTCCTTCAGTCATAGTATCGCTCATTTTTGGCATTTTGATTACTTCAGCCATCTTTAAATTTAGTCTGGTTTATTCAATTCGAACCCAAAAATAGTTTTTTTGCTAATAAATCCCATACAGATGTTATAAATTAATAGGACTTATAGGAAAAATACTAAATTTAAATTCTACCAAATTTAGTAATAATATTTAAATGTTGCCACACTCAAAGTATAAATTTACCCAATAACCGCTATTCCGGAATGATAACAGATATGTACAAAAAGAAAAGGGCAACATAGTGCCCTTTTTCAATTATAAAATTAATTTTATTTCTAAGCTGCTTTAGCCAGATCTGCCAGTTTGGCTTTGTTTTGCATTTGTTCTTCCACCCCAAACTTCTTCAACATTCTGTAATGTGACTTTAGTGCAGAAAAGAACGTTCTATTTTCAATGTAAGGGACATTGAACTCCAGTGCAGTCTTTTTAACAATTTCTGAAATAGCCGGATAGTGAATATGACAAATCTTTGGAAATAAGTGATGCTCTATCTGCATATTTAATCCTCCGCAAAGGAAAGTGGCGAGGGCGCTCTTTCTGGAGAAGTTAGCTGTTGTTCTCATCTGATGTATTGCCCAGGCCTCTTCTATATTTCCTTTTTCATTAGGCTCAGGGAAATCAGCCCCTTCGACAACGTGTGCCAACTGGAATACAAGCCCCAATACTAACCCTTCAGCCATATGCATGGCAAAGAAGCCTATAAGGAATTGCCACCAGGTAATATCAAGTACTATCAGAGGAATAACAATGAATAAAGTGTAATAAACTGCTTTGAAGAAAAACAGATTAAATACTTCTCCTTTTGGGTGCTTTCTGTTATCCTGGCTTCCGATATTAGGCTTGAAAAACTTTATATAGTCTTTTCTAAATACCCAGGAAAGACTGGCTAATCCATATAAAAAGAAGGCATAGATATGTTGGTATCTCTGTATTTTATTGATTTTTTCTTCTTTACTGAGGCGGATTAAGCCGGGTGCAACTTCCAGATCTTCGTCGTGCCCCGGTATGTTGGTGTAGGTATGGTGTACTACATTGTGGGTAATACTCCACACATAGGCATTGGCCCCTATTATATTAAAGACGTAACTTAATATTTTATTTACTCTGGGGTTGGAAGAATAAGAGCCGTGTATGGCATCATGACAAACGTTAAATCCAATGAAGGCAGCAAACATTCCCAATAAAATAGCTAACCCTAACATGATCAGCGGAGAAAAAATATTAGATATTATTAATACGTACAATACAGCCAGGCCCGTTAAGAAAAAGGCCGTTTTGAAGTACATTAGTCCATTTGCATTCTTCGAAATATTATTTTCTTTGAAATAAGCGTCTACTCTTTGTTTAACAGTTGAAAAGAATTCAGATTTCTTTGGGTCAACGAATCTTACTTTTTGAAACATTTAATGATATTAATAGTTGTAATTAGTTTTTTTTCCCTTACCTTAAATACTTAAACGTAATTCTTTGATAAGGAGTGCAAATTAATCGTAAATTTTTTCTTCAGTATTTTTTCTTACTACTGAACAAAGTACATTTTCGTTAATTCAACAAAACCAAATTTTAATTAAATTTCTCCTAAGTAAGTAAATGTGAGTTTTAAAACAAAATTTTATTATCAGGTTTTAAGAGTTTCTCCCAAATGATTTAAATCATTTCTTTTTTCCAGGCTAAAAACATTATCTTTATAATCAACCACATAGAGTCCCAAATTGTTATGGGCAAACTCATCCATTCTGCTCAATTCACAACCCATCATACTTGCCAATAAAATTCTCATTGCTCTCCCATGCATACAAATTAATATACAATCCTCCTCTTCCCTGGATAATATAAGTTCTAACACAGGCTTTTGCCTTTTTTGTACATCCAAGGGGCTTTCTCCACCTTCTATACATTGATCCACCTGCCCGTTACGCCAACTAGCCACTATCCTTTTATAAAAGGTATCATCGTCAGAGGTAATTATCTGCCCGTCTTTCTTTCCCCAACTAATCTCATTTAACCCTGCATACTTTTCGTGGGGGATACCGGAAGCAATAAACTTCTCTACCGACTGAATACTTCTTTTTAAGGCCGAGGTATATATTTTTTTAAACTCAACATGGCGATATGCCTGATAAAATGCCTCAGCCTGAAGCCTTCCCGTTTCATTCAGGTCAGTATCAACACCGCTGCCCTGAACAATTCCGATTCTGTTATATTCTGTTTGTCCGTGACGGATCAGGTAAATTTTTTTGCTGCCCAAAATGTTCTACTTTTGTATTTACAACTTTCGCAAATTAAATGATAAATCCCGAAATAAATATCTCAGACCTTAATAACGGATCCATGAACACAATGGTTAGTTATTTGGGCATAGAGTTTACGGAAGTCGGATCGAACTATATAATGGCTAAAATGCCCGTGGATAATCGCACCAAACAGCCCATGGGCTTATTGCATGGAGGGGCCTCTGTTGCTCTGGCTGAAACACTTGGAAGTATCGGTTCTCTCCTTTGTATTGATAAAACGAAACAATACCCTGTCGGACTTGAAATAAATGCTAATCACGTAAAAAGCGCTACTTCCGGCTTCGTAACCGGCAAAGCCACAATTATTCATTTAGGAAAAAAAACGCATATATGGGATATCAGAATCCACAACGAACAAAATGAACTCGTGTGTATCAGCAGATTAACCGTTGCGATAATTGACAGGAAATAATCGGTATTTGTGAGATTACTATTGTTGAATGATGGACAATGTTTTGAGTGATAATTGCCTGACTTATTCAGGAGTAAATGAAAAAGATCTTTTTTCGAGATCTTTACTTTTTGCCACTAATAATAATAAAGCTATTGTTTGCTGGAGATTTCCGGGACAAACAATAAAAAACCTGATGATCGACACAGGGCCATCTACTATAATTACCAACGCCAGTCTTGAAAATACCGGAAGTGGCTTCCTGCTTTATCCCTTTCAATCTTCTCCGCATATTAATGGATATTTCATAAAGAATTCTATTCATTTTATGATCGGCGAAGAAGGGAACATTACCTATACCAATTCCTCCGGCATACCACTAACTGACCTGTTAGCAGAAGAGGTGGTAAACAGCCATTCAGGGAACTATCATTTGGGAAATAATACAGATGCTTCTTCAGGAACAGACTATAAAACCCTGGTATCAAATGCCATTACCAATATTGAAGAAGGCAAACTTAAAAAAGTAGTATTGGCCAGAAATAAAAGGTTGAAACTAAAAGAAAGTTTTGACCCGGTAGCTATGTTTTATCAGCTTTGTGCCTCTTATCCCAATTCATTTATATCTCTGACTTCTCATCCGGTGGCCGGTACCTGGATCGGTGCTTCTCCAGAGGTCTTGTTATCTCAAAATGACACTACTTTCCGTACTGTTGCCCTTGCTGCTACCCAACACACCTCTGATGACAAAGCACTGTCACAGGCTGTATGGACACAAAAGGAAATTGAGGAACAAGCTTTAGTAAGCCGGTACATCATAAACTGTTTTAAAAAGATACGGCTTAGAGAATATGAAGAAGAAGGCCCTAAAACAGTGAAAGCCGGATCTTTGATTCATTTGAAAACAGATTTTTCCGTAGATCTTAAAGAGGTAAACAGGCCGGAACTTGCCAGTGTCATGTTAAACCTGCTTCATCCTACTTCTGCTGTATGTGGCATGCCTAAAGAAGAGGCAAAGGATTATATTCTTACCGAAGAAGGCTTAAACAGAAAATATTACTCAGGATTTCTGGGGCCGGTAAATATGAATAGCAGCACCGATCTGTTTGTTAACATTCGTTGTGCCCAGTTATTAAATGGGGAAGCCATACTGTACGCTGGTGCCGGAATAACCGCCGAATCAGATCCTGAAAAAGAGTATCAGGAAACCGAATGGAAAATGAAGATATTGGAAAAATTTCTGGCCTGATGCCTCTGAAAATTATTACCTTCGATTACTTAACTTAACAGATAATAGCTTTGCAGGCAATTTATAATATCGCTGAAATATGTGCACGGCATAATATCAAAGATGCTGTCCTTTCCCCAGGCTCAAGATGTGCTCCGCTTACTTTGGCATTTGTCCGACATTCGAAAATCCGGGCCATTACTATTACGGATGAAAGATCCGCTGCTTTCATTGCTATGGGCAAAGCTATGGTAAATAAAAAAGCATCTGTATTGCTTTGTACTTCAGGAACGGCAGCTTTAAATTATGGCCCGGCCATAGCAGAAAGTTATTATCAACAAATACCTTTGCTGATACTGACGGCAGACCGTCCACCGGAGTGGATCGACCAGCAAGACGGGCAAACCATTCGACAAGATAACATCTTCGGAAGGCATGTAAAAAAATCATATACTCTACCTGCCGATCATAATAATACAGATGCCCAATGGCAGATAGAGCGTATTGTTTCAGAAGCAATTCTTGCGGCTCACGAATACCCTCAAGGGCCGGTACATATAAACATTCCTTTAAGGGAACCTTTGTATTCTGCTCAGGAAATTGTTTTTGATAAAACAGTTAAGGTAATAGAAAAAATAGAAGCGCAACCTATATTATCACCAGAGCTTTTACAACAATTAAAAAATGAATTAAGTACCTATACCAAAATATTACTGGTTTCCGGACAAACAGATGCCAGTGAAGAACTCAAAACCAATGTAGGTAGCTTTATTCATAGTAATACCATTCCACTGGTTGCTGATGTCATTACGAACTTACAAGATTTACCTTCTGCCATTACTCAACATGATATATTTCTTCCTGTTTGCAATCAGGAAGAGCTAAAACCCGAATTGCTTATCACTTTTGGTAAGTCCGTTATTTCTAAAAACCTTAAACAGTTTTTAAGAAAACATAAACCTGTTGCTCACTGGCATATACAGGAAGCAGGTGAAGTAGCCGATACGTTTCAATCACTTACAAGAATAATTCCTGTTAAACCGGAATACCTGCTGAAAGCATTGGTAAATGTTACGGATACCAGCAATTATTATGAACACTGGAAAAAGGTAGATGATAAATCCAGAGAGTTAAAGGAAAGCTATTTCAATGCTGCTAATATACACAATGAGTTTTCCTGCTTTTATCATCTGATAAAGATGCTACCCAACAATAGTTTGATTCATCTCGCGAACAGTATGCCTGTACGGTATGCAAATCTTATCGGAATAACTGAAAGATCAGGGGTGAAAGTATTTGCAAACAGAGGTACCAGCGGTATCGATGGGGTAATAAGCACTGCTTACGGAACTGCATTAGCAAGTTCTGATCCTGTTATTGTGTTTACGGGAGATCTTTCTTTCTTTTATGACAGAAATGCCTTCTGGAACAATTATCGTCCGGCCAATTTAAAGGTAATTGTATTTAATAATCATGGTGGTGGTATATTCAGAATAATAGACGGGCCTAACAAACAACCTGAGCTGGACGAATACTTTGAAACCAAACAGCCTCTTAATGCCAAATCACTTGCCAATGAATATGGAATAAATTACTATAGCTGTACTTCATTAAATGAACTTGCTATTGCCAAAGATTTTTTGAATGATCAACAAACCGCCATTCTGGAAATTGAAACTGACAGTAAAACCAATGCTGACTTCTTTTGCCGGTTTAAAGAATTTATGAAGGAGAAGTTTTAATGGACATCTCCTTCTCTTTTACGAAAGATTGGGAGAGTTTCAATTTAAGGCAGGCAATAGGCATACCCAATAATATAGGGTATTATCTCTTAAAATAAATTCTGAATATGGTACCAACCCCTACTTCACTTTCCACTTCTATCTTGCCTTCTGCATTTTCAATAATTCGTTTCACTATATACAACCCAATGCCAGTACCTTCTACATGATCATGTAGTCGTTTAAACATGCCGAATATCTTGGAACTATTATTATTTTTAAATCCCAATCCATTGTCTTTAACTGTCAGTATTATCCACTCATCTGTCAAATCCGTCCTTACAATAACTTCGGGCTTACGGTCATTAGACCTGTACTTAATGGCATTACTGATAAGGTTATAAAGTATACTCTTCAGGTTTTTTCTGCTAAAAGAAATTTCAGGGCAAGCTTCAAAGTCTGTAAATATGGTAGCACCTGAACTGGATATCATTTCAATAATGGAAAACTTCACATCTTCTACCATATCAGAAAATGAAATCAGAGAGATCTCTTCCTCAAGGTTCTTCTGCATTCTTGAAATTTCCGATAAGTCCTTTATCGTTCCTTTAAATTTAGATACCGACAATTTCATTAAACCAATGATATGTTTACACTCTATATTTTCAGGCGCAAGTTCGGCATCTAATGCATCAATAAGCCCTTCGATATTGGAAATCGGTGCTTTCAGATCATGAGAAGCGGTATATACAAAATTATCCAGGTCTACATTTATCCTTTTCAGTTCTTCATTAATAGAGTTGAGTTCTCTTGTACGGTCCAACACGCGATTTTCAAGATCATTATTGATCTTCACTAATTCTTCCTTAGCTTTTTTCAGTTCTTCATAGGCTATTTGCAACTCAACTTCTGCTTTCTTTCGCTCTGTGATATCCTGAGCAACTCCTTTTATTTTCACGGTTCCCGTTTCATCCTTCACTGGTTTGGCTATACCCGCCAATATCTTTTCACTGCCATTGGCCAATACAATTCTTTGTTCATAAGCAAAAGCAGTATTGGTTTCAGCAGCTTGTCTCGCTTGTTGCTCCAGTTCCTCCCATTCTCTTGAAGACGAGAACTTCTTTAACATTTCAACTCTTACAGGACCCACTTCGGGAGATACGCCAAATATCCGGTACAACTCATCAGACCCTTCTATCAAATTATTATTAATGTTCCATTCATAATTACCCACATGCGCCATTTCCTGAGCTTCCTTAAGCAACATCTCGCTTTTCTTAATTTTTTCTTCGGCAAGTTTTAACTTCGTGATATCTCTGGATACTCCAAGTATTTGTTGCGGTTTTTTATCTTTGGACCATTTAAAGGAAGCTATTTTTGAATAGATCCATCTCCACTCTCCTTCCCTGCTTCTTAATCGGTACTCCTGTTCTACGCTTTTTCCTTCTTTCAATAGGCGGAAAAACTCTCTGTTAAACTCCAGCTTGTCTCTGTCATCCGGATGAACATAATTATTACAAACCTCTTCCCAGGAAGCATTGAACTCTTCCAGCTCAAACCCTAGTACATTGGTAATGGCTTTATTCAGATATACCAATCTATCGAGAGTAAAGTCATATACATACAACATATCCGGATTCAGCTCCACCACCTGCGCCACAAAGTGTCTGGTTTCTTCCAGTCTTTCTTCTGCTTTTTTCTGTTGGCTGATGTCTTTTAAGATAGCTCCATAGCCAATAACTTCTCCAGCTTCATTTCTTATCGGAGACATATTTTTTAGTACCGCTACTTTCTTCCCGTTCTTTTTCTTTCTCTCGGTTTCTTTATCAACTATGTTTTCTCCGTTTCTTAACTTTTCTAATCCTGCCAAATACCCTGAAGTCTTTTCTTCCGGAACCAATATGGTATAAGGTTTTCCTAACACCTCTTCTTCCTTGTAACCAAATAGTTTTTCTGCACCTTTATTCCAGCTTACAATAAGATCATCCAGCGAAACGCTAAGGATAGCTTCGTGTGAAGAGTTAACAAAGAAAGCTAGTTGCTGTAATCTTTCCTCGGTTTTTTTCCGTTCAAGAATCTCCTTCTCCAGCGCTTTGTTATTATCCTTAATTTTATTTTCTGCCTGCTTACGCTCAGTGATATCTTTAATTATTCCAATAGCTCCTTTCACCTTTTGGCCTGAAAATAACGGGACAAGATGAAAGTCAAAACTTCCGTATCTATGCTTATAACTGCATTCAAACATAGATACTTTTTCTCCTCCCAATACTCTTGCAAAAGCCGCTTTCTCCTGATCTTTATGATTGGTGAGTTGAATTTCTTCTACTGAGGTACCAATTACTTTGACTTTGTCTAAACCTGTTATTTGCTCCATAACCGGATTCCACTCTGTCAGGTTAAAATTTTCATCATAAGAAAATACCCCATTAGTTAGATTACTGATCAATACCTGTGAATAACCTAGTGTGGCATCCAACTTATCTTCCGCTGCTTTTTTCTCTTCCCTCTCTTGAGACAATTGGCTACTCAACTGCTTTATTTGTTCCTTTCTAAGGTTGTCTTCTACTTCCAGTACATACCTTTCCCAGGTCTGATACAATTCTTCTATTTCAAGTATTAGCGCGGTTGCCACTTCTACCTCCCTGGTATATTGAGGCACCATTTCAATTAATACTTTCCTGGTAAGCGCATAGAATGAAATATATTCAGCTATATTAAAGGCTTGGCTTGGTAGTTCAGGAATACGGTCTGTCATCCATTCCTTTAAAAACTCACTTGCTGATTTCAACATTTTCCCTTTCTGTATTTCACTAAGCAAGTGTTCAAGGTGTGTACGGATAAATGTTTCCAGATCCCCTTTTTTTTCCCGGGTAAAGTAATCAGATGCGAAGTCCGCATCAAGCATTTTTTTGGCGGTTAAGGCAATTAAATCTTCTAACTGCTCTGTCTGCAGAAAGGATGCATAGTCAGAAGATAATATTGATTGGATGAGATTATGAGACATAGCTGGTTGAATTTACCATGAAATTGATTATAAAATATTTAAATTCAAAAAGTTATATAACAATTTCTTCATCTCATGCTGAAAAACCCCTAAAAATAGCATTAAATAACAGCCAGGTACTAATAATTTATACGTAAGCAATGAGTTCATAAACCCTCATTGGAGCGAAGCACAAAGCTAAATATTATAACCCTGAAAATAACTAGTTTAACCCACCAACAATAAGATAATCAGATAAAAAAAGAGGTTGTCTTCCTTCGGGCACTTTCAGTAAATATGCCGGATATCACTACCCGGCCATACTTCAAAAGGCCTATTAAGACAACCTCTTCAGGCTATTAGTATGGATATTATTGAAATACTTCTTCGCTCATTAATAACCCGGCCGCACCAAGTAATCCCACCTTATTGGTAAGTACTGCTTTACGAATTGTTAATGTATCTGTATAATAAGCAGGTAATCTATTCAATAAAACTTTTTTAGCGGCAGGTGCTATAAATTCAAAGGCTCCGGCCACTCCTCCTCCCAGTAATATGGTATTAAGATCCAATACCCTTATTACGGAAACCAGATTTTCTCCAAGAATAGTACCTACATGCTCCCAAACAGAAAGCGCCAGTTCGTCCCCCTTCTTAGCAGCTTCATACACTTCTTTAGGAGTAATTTCATGGCCGTGAAGTATAGAAGTATTCGACTTATCTAATTCAAGTTTTTTTCTTGTAAACTCTATTATCTGATTTAGTCCAAGATGTTGCTCCACTGTCTTACCCTCTCTGCTAAGCATATGCCCGATCTCAGTACCATTGCCGCGAGCTCCTAAAAAAATCTTTTTATTGATGATCACACCGCTACCAACCCCTGTTCCCATAGCTACCAGGATAAAGTTATCAAGTTCTTTGTCACCACCGAAATATAGTTCTCCCAAGGCTGCGCATTTGGCATCGTTCTCTATTCTGATAGTCAATTGGGGAAATGCCTGCTCCAGCATATCTACCACTGGCAAATTAACTACTGAAGGTATATTAGGTAAAAGTATAACTGTTCTTCTGTCTACAGAAAGTAATCCAGGCCATCCTATTCCGACCCCTTTGATTCCAGGAAGTTCTTCAAGATACCCGGCTATAGCGGCTTTCAAAGCATCGACAAACCCTTCTTCCGCCCAGTGATGCGTATTAAAATCTTTAATGTGGGTGATCTCTCCTTCCGGAGATACAATTCCAAATTTTACGGTAGTTCCACCTACGTCAATTCCTAAAATCATGGCCAAATATTTTTTTATATGAATTGAAGAAATTTTAAAGCTTTGAATTTATGCTTTTCCCAGTAAAGTTTGTAAAAAAAGTAACAATAAATGTCAAAATTAATTAGAAAGAGCTATCACATCATAGGTTATTTACAATTTATAATAATTTAAATACAAATCACTACAAACACTTGATAGTCCCCGCCGGTATTATTCCTCTTTGCAAAAACTCCTCGCTGCTATAAAATCCTGATTTTTTAGTAAGCCCCCATAGATAGAAAATCCGGGCTAAACATTAATCTGCTCCCCTCACTTAATTAAATAAAGGATATATCATTATTTACAACAACATGATTCTCAATTATAATCAATTAACTATAAACCTGATTATTAAACGGGTACTCGTACTTATTTCAATAACATGCTGTATAATAATATCACTACCGGCAGTAGGGCAGAATGAATATACCGAATCAAGGAATGAAGCATCTATGGATGCTTTCCCCTCAGATAATGAAGCTGATGTATTGATTTTTCCCAATCCGTCACGCGCTATATTCAACTTTAAAATAATAAATATCCCAACCAATGATAATGAACTTAGCATCTTCAACAGTATGGGCAAGTGTGTCACACGGTTTAAGGGAACAGAAAATGGTACAGAGGATTGCTTTATCTGGAATGCAGAGCAGATGGAACCAGGAATATATTATTACCAATACAGATCAGGTAAATATTATAAAACCGGTACGTTAAGGCTGTGTCAATAAACCGGGGATATTCATTCATAAAAACTTAGTTATTCTAACTATGTTCCTTTTGTGATTACTGCTGATAGTTTAGTAACTTGAGCCCTTGTTTACTTCAGCAGAGGCATTGGAGGATGAAAATTACCATAAATAATAAGGTTTATTACCCCGAAGAAATTATATCAACCAATTTGGCCCAAATAACAGGTTTCGAAAAAGCTGTTATTGAGTTTGCCAAAGACTGGCTTACAGGAAAAGAGCAATTTATTATCCCTACTTCCGGAAGCACAGGTGTTCCCAAACCAATAACAGTAACCAGGGGTCAAATGGAATACAGTGCCCTACAAACAGTAAACGCTCTTAACCTGAAGAAAGGGAATACTGCTTTATTATGCCTCAACCCTGAATTCATTGCAGGAAAAATGATGCTGGTTAGAGCATTTGTCAGAGAGCTTGACTTGGTAGTAGTTGCACCATCCTCTAACCCGGTTCTGGATATACACGAAGATACTGTTATCGACTTTGCAGCACTTGTACCTATGCAGGTCCAAACAATTCTTGACAGCACCTCCAATAATGTGGCTAAACTAGAATCAATGAAGTCGGTGATCATAGGCGGAGCTCCTATTAATCCGGTACTACTTGACCGAATAAAGAAACTTAAAGCTAACTTTTATGCCACTTACGGAATGACGGAAACACTGAGCCATATTGCTTTAAAGAAGCTTAATGGAACCGAAGCATCCGATCAGTTTATAGCATTTGAAGGGGTAAAGTTAGGACAAGATGCCAGAGGTTGCCTTACTATAAATTCACCTGTTACATTAAATAATACTATAACAACCAATGATGTAGTAGAGCTGTTGAGCCCCTCTGCTT
>DATCKK010000523.1:0-3279 GCA_036562325.1 Cytophagaceae bacterium
GATTATTTGTACCGGATTTATCGTATTATCCTGTCAGGTAACAAAAAATGATGGGCATTCAAAGTCTGGTGCGAATGGAAAAAGCGATAATCAGATAAAGAAAGTAGAGCAAAAAATTATTGTTCCATCTAATGGTCCTTATCAGGGATCGAATACTCAAAAGCACGATTTGTTGCATACTAAATTAGAAGTTGGGTTTGATTGGCAGAAGCAATACCTGAATGGAACTGCCACCCTCACTATAAAGCCTTATTTTTATCCACAAAATCTTCTGACGCTGGATGCCAAAGGGTTTGATATACATGAAGTGAAATTGGTAAAGCCGGTTGTTACAGACCTGACATATACCTATGACAAGCGTCAACTTATTATTAATCTGGATAAAACCTATACCAGAAATGATACCTTCCTGGTGAGTATAAAATATACAGCAAAGCCTAATGAACTGCCTAAGGGGGGAAGTAGTGCAATCACAGAAGATAAAGGCTTATACTTTATTAACCCTTTGGAAGAAGAAAAAGGTAAGCCAAGACAAATTTGGACTCAAGGCGAGACAGAAGCAAGTTCTTGTTGGTTTCCAACCATTGACAGTCCTAATGAAAGAACTACTCAGGAAATGTATATAACCGTAGATTCTACATTTGAAGTATTGTCTAATGGTGAATTAATCTATTCTATTAATAATCCCGACGGTACCAGAACCCATTATTGGAAGCAGGACCTTCCTCATGCCCCATACCTTTTCATGATGGGAATAGGGGAGTACAGTGTAATTACAGATAAAGTTAGTCCCGGAGGAAAGTTTGATTTTAGCGATTTGCAACTGAAATACTATGTAGAGCCGAAGTATGCACCGTATGCAAAAGCAATTTTTGGTAATACTCCGGAGATGATTAAGTTTTTTTCAGAACTTCTGGATTACAAATATCCCTGGAATAAATATTCTCAGATAGTAGTGAGAGATTTCGTTTCAGGTGCAATGGAAAATACTACCGCTTCAGTTTTTATGGAAGCTTTGCAGGTGGATGATAAAGAATTGCTGGACGAGCATTGGGATGGTATTATAGCCCATGAATTGTTTCATCATTGGTTTGGGAATTTGGTAACCTGTGAGTCCTGGTCGAATTTACCACTTAATGAATCTTTTGCCAACTACTCAGAATACCTTTGGACAGAATACAAATACGGAACTTCCGAAGCGGATTACCTGCATTATAATGAAATGGAAGAGTACTTTGACGAAGCAGAGGTGAAACAAGAGCCATTGATTCGTTACCATTATTTTGATAAAGAGGATATGTTTGACAGGCATAGTTATAATAAAGGGGGAAGGGTTTTGCATATGCTAAGACGGTATGTCGGGGATGAAGCTTTCTTTAAAGCGTTGAATACTTATCTTGTCAAACACCAATTTACATCAGTAGAAATTGATGAGCTTCGCATGGCTTTTGAGGATGTTACCGGCGAAGATTTAAACTGGTTCTTTGACCAGTGGTTCCTTTCCTCTGGTCATCCTGAATTAAAAATTTCGCATAGCTATTCGCCAGGAAGTGTATCTGTAAAAGTTACTCAGGTACAAGATACTACCTATACCCCGGTTTATAAATTACCTGTGACTATCGATGTTTGGGTAGGAGGGATCAGGAATAGCTATAAAGTATTGGTTGAGAAAGCCGAACAGGTGTTTACTTTTCCTGCGGCCGTTGCTCCTCAGTTAGTTGTTTTTGACTCGGAAACGCAACTTTTGGCAAAAATTGACCATCAAAAGACTACGGAAGAATTAGTATTTCAATATCAGAACTCTGAAAGGTTTTTAACCCGATATTTTGCATTAAATCAGTTGTTTGAAAAAAGCAATTCAGATAATCCGTTTGTTCAAAAGGAATTGCAGGAAGTATTGACATCAGCATTAGCCGATTCATTTTGGGTTATCAGAGATTATGCATTAAATCAGTTTTCCAGATACCCGATACCTGGGATAGCCTCATATATTCCGGTGCTTGAATCAATGGCTTTATCAGACCCTAAACCGGCAGTTCGCGCCAAAGCCATTTATCTCATATCTTCTTACGATAATAAAAAATATGTGCATGTCTATGAAAAAGGGTTGGAAGAAAAACCCTACTCAGTAGTAGGAGCCTCACTAAATTCTTATTTGAAGACAGGAGATGAAGGAATAGTGGATAGGGTAAAAGAATTTGAGGCGATGGACAACATTAATATAGTAGTTTCATTGGCAGAATACTTTATAACCAGCCGAAATACCGATAAATATAATTGGTTTAAAGAAAAGATAATGACTAGTAATGATAGAGAGCTGTATGCGCTCCTTCATTTTTTCGGACAGTATTTAATGTTAATGGAGACGGAGGAGAAAATGGATGGAAAAAAAATACTCCAAAATATAGCTGATACCAATAGATATGATGTTATTAAGTCCGTTGCTCAGTTATATTTGAAAATGTTGAATTAAGATTGGGAGCGTAACTCCCCTATTTTAAGGAGATTATATATGGCGAAAAAAATGTGAATATTTAATTTTTCAAAAAAAAGTTTAAAAATTTGATAAAAAGAAAAAAGCCTTTATTTTTGCACTTCCTTTTGCAGCCCTAAGATAGAGAGGACACTGAAAAAGGGAAGTTATTTAGGTTTTGAAGAGAATTCTGGGGGGATACCAAAGCGGCCAACTGGGGCAGACTGTAAATCTGCTGGCGTATGCCTTCGTAGGTTCGAATCCTACTCCCCCCACGAAATCCGGTTCATAGATCTATATGTATTCGGATTTTTGTATTTATTGCCTTAATAAACAAGCGGGAGTAGCTCAGTTGGTAGAGCGTCAGCCTTCCAAGCTGAAGGTCGCGGGTTCGAACCTCGTCTCCCGCTCTTTTTCAAGTTAATAGTCTAAGGCATTAGTAATATCAGCTCTGTTGACAATCATCTTATCTTACTAAGCCAGGAACTATTTTCTTTTAATTTTGCCGATGTAGCTCAGGGGTAGAGTACTTCCTTGGTAAGGAAGGGGTCATGGGTTCAAATCCCATCATTGGCTCTCTGAATCCTGGCATTGATACAATTCCAGGATTTTCGCTTTAAACATATAGTTGTGAAAACTTGTTGGATGTTGTTGGTGTTTTACGTCAGTGTAGAAATTAGGTGACAGTTTTTGAAGCGAATATTCAAGTAATAACTTTGTAAAAAATATAAATTTATTTAACAAAAAAGAGGATTTTCAAATATGGCTAAAGAAACCTTTGACCGTTCCAAACCACACGTTAATAT
>DATCKK010000668.1:0-10123 GCA_036562325.1 Cytophagaceae bacterium
GAGCTATACTTGCCATCATTATGATCAGATAAAATACCGCCAGTAGGGGGGCAACAGATCTTAATCCTCCTAAGGAGGCAATGTCTCTTGTTTTTGTTCTTTCGAAAATAATATCAATAATATAGAATAAGCCTACAGCCACGATTCCGTGGGAAAGCATTTGTATCATTGCCCCCTGAAGCCCTTCTACAGTTTGAGTGAAAACTCCGGCTGCTATTAACCCAACGTGTGCAATGGATACATAAGCAACAAGTGTTTTAAAATCTTTCTGTTTGATAGCAATGATAGAAGCGTAGATAATTCCAGTTACACAAAGTATTATAGCTATCGGCCCCCACTCAATAACTCCCATTGGAACAATTGGAAGGATGAAACGGATTACTCCGTAGATACCCATTTTCAGCATTATTCCGGATAGAAGCATGGTTCCCTGAGCAGGAGCGGAGGTATAAGTTTCCGGCTGCCAGGTATGGAATGGGAATACAGGCATTTTGATAGCAAAAGCAAGGAAGAATGCCCAGAATAACCAGGTTTGTTCGGTTCTGGAGAGATTAGCTGCTGCCTGATAGAAAGCACTAATGTCAAAGCTGTCTACTTTCAGGTAAAGGTAAATAATACCTAACAGCATGAATAAACTACCTGCCAGTGTATAAATAAAGAATTTGAAAGTGATTCTTCTTCGGTCTTCTCCTCCCCATAGCAGGGAGATGAAATAAATAGGTATTAAAGCCAATTCCCAGAAGATATAGAACAGGAATGCGTCTTTAGCTACAAACACACCTACTAATGCAGATTGCATGATAAGTACAAGTGCATAAAACTGGTTACTCTTGTTGTAGCTGTGATTATAACTGGAAAGTATGATCAATGGAACCAGAAAGGTAGTAAGCATTACCAGTAAAATACTGATGCCATCCATTCCTACGCTAAAACTGATTCCCAAAGAAGGAATCCAGTCGGTGTTGAAGGTGAAGTTACCTGTTTTGAATGTCGCGAAGGCATAAACAGATATAGCAAATTCAACGAGTGCCGCTGTGAGAGCCAAATGTTTTACTTGTTCCTTATTATTCAGAAGGAAAAGCAACAAGCCTGCTATAAGCGGTAGAAAAATTAATACTGCCGTGATCATTTATATTTATCAGATAATGCTACTGTTGAACAATAAAATAAGGATAATTCCAATAACCATCAGGAACAGGTAGAAACTAAGGTTTCCACTCTGTACGAAGCGTAAGCTCTTGCTTCCGCTGTTTACTCCTTTACCCCAGGCGTTTACAAAGTTGTCTATCACTTTGACTTCAAGCAGGGTGTAAACTTGTCCGGATAACCAGTTCAATGGTTTTACTATTATTGCATGATATAATTCATCAATATAGTATTTATTATAAAGCATATTGCTTAATCCTGCATGCTCACCTTCTTTGGTTGGGCGAACAGATTTACTTACATAAGTAACATAAGCAAATGCAATGACACTAAGTACGGCAATAGTTGAAATACCCATCAGAGCCCACTCCATAGCATGAGATAGTGCATGATGAGCAGTATCATTATTTACCGGATAAATTACATTTGAAAGGAATCCTCCGAATTTATCTGCAGTAACTCCAAGCATATCAGCAATAGCCGGAGGTAAACCTACCCAACCTGCAATAACAGACATGAAAGCCAATATAGCTAATGGAATAGTCATAATAGCAGGAGACTCATGCAGATGCGATTTTTGATGTTCTGTTCCTCTGAATTCTCCGAAGAAAGTAAGGAATACCAGACGGAACATATAGAATGCTGTCATTAGAGCGGCTATCAATGCCAATGTCCAAAGTAGCGTCGAATGTTCATAGGCATGTGCCAGAATCTGATCTTTCGAGAAGAAACCTGCAAACCCTGGAATACCGGCAATCGCCATAGATCCGATCAGGAAAGTCCAGTAGGTAACAGGTAAATATTTTTTTAACCCACCCATTTTACGGATATCCTGCTCTCCGCCCATAGCATGAATAACGCTACCAGAACCTAAGAACAGAAGGGCTTTGAAGAAAGCATGCGTAGCTAAGTGGAACATGGCTGTGGTATAAGCGCCAAGTCCTAAAGCAAAGAACATAAACCCTAACTGGCTAACCGTAGAGTAGGCCAATACCTTTTTAATATCATTTTGTACCAGTCCTATGGTCGCAGCAAAGATTGCTGTAGCTAAACCTATAATCTGGATGACTTCAAGTGTTTCCGGAGCCAGGCTGTACAATATGTTGGATCTTACAATCATGTAAATACCTGCTGTAACCATGGTAGCAGCGTGGATAAGCGCTGATACAGGAGTTGGTCCCGCCATCGCATCGGGTAACCAGGTATATAATGGTATCTGAGCACTTTTACCTGTAGCTCCGATAAATAATAACAAGGTGATGATGGTAATAACTCCGGCGTTTTCTTGTATGATGGAAGTATTTGGGTCGCTTATTTGGCTGAAAATTTCAGTATAGGTAAGCGTGCCGAAAGTTACGAAGATCAATAGCATACCTAGCAGGAAACCAAGGTCTCCGATACGGTTCATGATGAATGCTTTTTTAGCAGCGTTGTTGTATTCATCCTTCTTGAACCAGAATCCAATTAGCATATAAGAACAGAAACCAACACCTTCCCAACCGGCAAACATAACAACGTAATTATCTCCCATTACCAAAAGCAACATGGAGAAAACAAACAGGTTGAGATAAGCGAAGTATCTTTTGAATCCATCATCTTCGTGCATATAGCCAGCCGAATAAACATGGATTAAAAATCCAACTCCTGTGATGATAGACATCATTAATACAGAAAGCGGATCTATCAGGAATTGAAAGCTGATGTTCAATTTTCCTGTGGTAATCCAGTCAAAACCGGGAGAGGTTACGGCCAGTGTTCCGTTTAATGCAGGGAATAGATAAGTAAGTACAACCACAAAGGATGCTCCAATCACTCCGCTGCCGATCACCCCGACTGCTGTTTTACTTAAAAAACGGCTAAATAAACCTATGATCAAAAATCCCAGTAAAGGGAGTAAAGGAATTAACCAGACTGAGTTCATTTCAATAGTTTTGATTTCTTTATTACCACTTTAATTTCTTCAAGGCATCAATACTTACTGAGCCTGTATTTCTATAAATCATTACCAGAATAGCCAATCCCACTGTAATCTCCGCTGCTGCCACTGCCATTATGAAAAACACAAAAACCTGTCCCTGTGGATCGCCATGATGCACAGAGAATGCCACCATCAGAAGGTTGATTGCATTAAGCATCAGCTCGATAGACATAAACATGATGATTATATTCTTTCTGACCAATACTCCTATTATGCCTATAGCAAAAAGAATGGAGGCGAGAATAATATAATTATTCAGCGAATTGGATAGATTAAGGAAATTGTTCATTGTATATTAATTCTCTTTAAGATCTTTTTTACCTAACATAACTGCTCCAATCATTGCGGAAAGGAAAAGTACTGATGAGATTTCAAACGGTAAGATAAAATCGTTGAATAATACTTGTCCTAACACTTCTACTGAACCTATATTGGTAGAAGGAGCTTTTTCTGTTATTATCAAATCCATTCCTTTTAATGCACCAAACAAGGTGAACAGGAACAACCCGCCAGAAATAAAGGCTGCCAGTTTAATTAATATAGGTTGTTTGGCTTCTGCTTCTTTGTTCAGGTTAAGTAACATAATTACAAACAGGAAAAGTACCAGAATGGCTCCCGCATATACAATTATATGTACTATAAACAGGAAGTTTGCATTTAATAATGCATAATGGCCTGCAATAGAGAAGAATGTCAAAACAAGAGCCAGTACGCTGTAAACAGGACTTTTACTGAAAATAACTGCCAGTGCTCCGCAAATTGCTAATCCCGATAAAATCAAAAATAAAATCTGATCCATTACTTTTTATATGGTTTATAAGTTTTAGGATGTGCGCTGGTGCCTAATGGCTGAACCAGTTTGTCTTTGCCAAAGATGAAATTTTTACGGTCGTATTGTGCAGGCGCCAATTGTTCTGTAAGATAAATAGCATCTTTAGGGCAAGCTTCTTCGCACAATCCGCAGAAAATACATCTAAGCATATTGATTTCATAAGTCTTAGCGTATTTTTCTTCTCTGTAAAGATGCTCTTCACCTTTTTTCCTTTCCGCAGCTTCAATAGTGATGGCTTCTGCAGGACAGGCTACAGCACAAAGACCACACGCTGTACAGTTTTCTCTTCCTTCTTCGTCCCTTTTCAGAATATGTCTTCCACGATATACAGGACTGAACTGTCGCTTTTGTTCAGGGAATTGAATGGTTGGTTTTTTTTTGAAGAAGTGTTTGATAGTAATAGAAAGACCACTTATTATGGCAGGAAGATATATCTTCTCTGCAAAGGTCATTTCCTTTTGCTCTAAAACCTTCTTTCTATTGGTTAATGACTGCATAAAGCCCTTTATTAAATCTTACTTATTTAACAAACAACATTATTATACCTGTTGCTATAATATTCAGAATTGAAAGAGGAATTAAATATTTCCATCCCAGCCTCATTAACTGATCGTATCTGAATCTTGGTAGTGTCCATCTTACCCACATAAAGAAGAAGATGAAAGCAAATATCTTAGCGAAGAAGAATGCTACTCCGATAAGTGTTTCCATATTATGTGGAAGCCCTAGTTCGTCCATGAATGGGAAGTTGAATCCTCCGAAGTACAAAGCACTCATAAGGGCCGAAGAAACGAACATGTTAATATATTCTGCGAACAGGTAAAGGCCAAGTTTCATACTGCTGTATTCTGTATGATAACCGCCTACAAGCTCTGTCTCACACTCTGGTAAGTCGAATGGTGTTCTGTTACATTCTGCAAATGCACATACACAGAAGATTAAAAAGCCTAGAGGCTGGTAAAATACATTCCAGGTAAATCCACTAATTCCAAATAATTCGCCTCCCTGCTGATAAACCATTTCTCTGATGCTCATGGTACCACTCATCATAATCAGCGCTACAATTGATAGTCCCATCGCAATCTCATAACTAATCATCTGAGAAGATGCTCTGATGGCACCTAGCAAAGAGTATTTGTTATTGGATGCCCATCCTCCGATCATGATACCATATACACCTACTGAAACTACAGCAAATACATAAAGTATGGCAATATTGAGGTCGGTTACTTGCAGGTCAATTACTCTTCCTGCTATCTCCAAAGTGTCTCCCCAGGGGATTACGGCACTGGTCATACATGCGGTAAGCATGGATAGGGAAGGGCCTAGAACGAAAAGGAATTTGTCGGCATTGGCAGGTATAATCTCTTCTTTCATGAAGAATTTTACACCATCCGCCATTGGTTGAAATATACCAAAGATACCCGCTCTGTTCGGACCGATACGATCCTGTAGAAAGGCAGATACTTTTCTTTCTGCCAGTGTGCTGTACATAGCTATTCCCAGAGAAGCACCGAAAACAACTACGATAATAATAAGCTTATCTACCAGTTGGTATATTTCCATATCCTAAATTCTTTGGAGTTGTAACCTTAATTCCTTGTAAATATTTATTCTGTGAAATTACAGAATGTCTGTCTATCTTGGTTGGGCCTTCGATTACCCAGTCTTCCAGTTTTTTCTTTTCAAATCTACAAGTATTGCAGATAAAGTCTTCTACTTCGTCGTATTTATCTTTTCTTGCAGTAACTCTGAAGACTTCATTTCCATGAAGCCAGATTCTTGTTTTTCCACAGCACTTATCGCAATCTCTGTGAGCGTCCATTGGTTTTACAAACCAAACTCTGCTCTTAAACCGGAAAGTTTTATCTGTTAAAGCTCCTACAGGGCAAACGTCGATTACGTTTCCTGAGAAGTCATTATCGATGGCTCTTTCTATGTAAGTGCCGATTTCTGCAGCATCACCTCTCTTTAATACTCCATGTACTCTTTCCTTAGTGATTTGGTCGGCAGTGAATACGCATCGGTAACATAAGATACATCTGGTCATGTGTAGCTGTATCTTATCTCCAATATCTATTCGGTCAAACTTCCTTCTTTCTTCTTCGTACCGGGTTTTGGCAGAGCCATGTTCATAGCTCAGGTCCTGAAGTTTGCACTCACCGGCCTGGTCGCAGATTGGGCAGTCCAGCGGGTGGTTAATTAATAAAAATTCTACAACCCCTTTTCTTGCTTCCTGTACTCTTTGGGAAGTTTTGTTGTTAACCACCATTCCATCCATTACGGGAGTGGAACAGGAGGCAACTAACTTAGGCATTGGACGAGGGTCTTTAGCGGAGCCTTGCGAAACCTCTACCAGACATGTTCTGCATTTTCCTCCGCTACCTGGTAATTTTGAGTAGTAGCACATAGCAGGAGGTACCAGATCTCCTCCGATTTTACGTGCTGCGTTGAGTATCGTAGTTCCCGGCTCAACTTCAACCTCTACGTTATCTATTGTTACTTTTATCATTAGGCAACAGGATTTAATTCGTTTTTATAATCTTCCAGGTGCGCGTATCTGCTGTTCTTAACTTTTTCCGGATATTTAGCATGATATTCAAACTCTTCTCTGAAGTGTCTGATGGCACTGGCTACAGGCCATGCAGCAGCATCACCCAAAGGACAAATGGTATTACCTTCTATTTTCTTGGCAACATCTACCAGAAGGTCTATGTCATGCATACGCCCATGTCCGTGTTCCAGACGGTGTAGTACTTTTTCCATCCATCCTGTTCCTTCTCTGCATGGACTGCACTGGCCACAGGATTCGTGGTGGTAGAAACGGGTAAGGTTCCATAAGTTACGTACTATACACACGGTCTCATCCATTGCTATGAACCCACCTGAACCAAGCATAGTTCCGCTGGCAAATCCACCGATGGATAAAGATTCGTAAGACATCACTCTGGCTTCACCTTCTGCTGTTTTATAAAACAGGTCGGCAGGAAGAATAGGTACTGAAGAACCTCCGGCAATTACTGCTTTTAGTCTGTGCCCTTTTCTTATACCTCCGCAATATTCGTCTGAATTTAAAAACTCATCTACAGGTAATCCTAACTCGATTTCATAAACTCCACCGTTGTTGATATTACCGCAGGCAGAGATCAATTTAGTTCCGGTTGATTTTCCAACTCCGATTTTAGCATATTCATCACCACCCATGTTGATGATAGGAGTGACAGTGGCCAGTGTTTCCACGTTGTTGACCACAGTAGGGCAGTTGTAAAGTCCGGATACGGCAGGGAAAGGAGGTTTTATTCTAGGATTTCCTCGTTTGCCTTCCAGAGATTCAATTAAAGCTGTCTCTTCACCGCATATATAAGCTCCGGCTCCCGGATGTACATATATTTCAAGGTCAAATCCCGATCCTAGGATGTTTTTTCCTAAGAAGCCGGCATTTTTAGCTTCAGCAATCGCTTTTTCCAAAATATCTACAATCCACTTATATTCTCCTCGTATGTAGATATAGGTATTGTTAGAACCCAGTGAGTAGGATGAAATGATTAAACCCTCAATAAGTATATGAGGGATCTTCTCCATTAAATATCTGTCTTTAAATGTGCCGGGCTCACTTTCGTCTGCATTGCAAATCAGGTATCTTGGCTTGTCCGACTTTCTGTCCAGAAAGCTCCATTTCATACCGGTAGGGAAACCAGCACCACCTCGTCCTCTCAATCCGGACTTTTTCACCTCTTCCATTACTTCATCCGGAGTCATTGTTTTCAGGGCCTTTTCTACAGCTCTGTAACCTCCTTTGGAGCGGTACACTTCATACGTCTCTATACCAGGGACATGAGCGTGTTCTAATAATAGTTTCCTTCCCATTATATATCGTATTTTTGTTCAGGATTAAAATCAGGTTTGCCAAACTCTTCTATGATCTTATCGATCTTTTCTTTGGTCAGGTGTTCGTAATAGAATTTACCAATCTGGGCCATAGGAGCATATCCGCAAGCGCCAAGGCATTCTACCCCTTTTATTGTGAATTTTCCATCAGGAGTGGTTTCTCCCATTTTGATACCCAGTTTTTGCTCGGTATACTCCATTATTTCTTCCACTCCCTTTGCCATGCATGGTCCTGTATGACAAAACTCAATCATACATTTTCCGACAGGCTTCATATTGTACATAGTATAGAAGGTTGCTACCTCATATACTTCAATTGGCTTGATATTTAACAGAGAAGCCACATAGTCCATCACCGGTACACTCAACCAGCCTCCAAACTCTTTTTGAGCAAGATGAAGAATAGGTAGAAGTGCTGATTTCTGTCTGCCTTTCGGATACCTTGAAATGTATTCCTGTACTTTTTTTAAGCCTTTTTCGGAAAACTTTATCTCTGCTTGTGTTTCCATCTTTTTGAGTTGTAGGTTGCAAGTTTTAAGTTATAGGTAAAAACTAATTCTTAAACCTTACAAACTTTTTATATCAAAACTACTACTTACTTAATACAATTCTTTATTTATATCCAAAGCTTTAAGTTCTGGTAGAAATACTTATAACCACCAACTTAAAACTTTTTATGCGTCCATTTCTCCTGCAATCAGGTTCATGCTACTCATGGTGAGAATAGCATCGGAAATAGTCTGGCCTTTTACCATTTCCGCATAGGCCTGATAGTAAATAAAGCAAGGCCTTCTGAAATGCAGACGGTATGGAGCTCTGCCGCCATCACTTACCAGGTAGAAGCCAAGTTCTCCGTTGCCGCCTTCTACACTGTGATATACTTCTCCTTTGGGTATCTTAGTTTCTCCCATTACAATCTTGAAGTGGTAGATTAAAGCTTCCATGTGATTGTACACTTCTTCTTTCGGAGGAAGATAGAAGTCTGGGATATCGGCATGGTAAGGGCCTGATGGAAGTTTATCCATAGCCTGTCTTATTATACTCAGGCTTTGCCAGATCTCTTCATTTCTTACCAGGTATCTGTCGTATGTATCGCCATTGGTTCCTACCGGAATTTCAAAATCAAAATCCTCATAAGAGCTGTATGGACTCATTACCCGAACATCGTAATCCACTCCTGCAGCACGAAGGTTAGGGCCGGTGAATCCGTAGTTTAAAGCTTTTTCAGCAGAAATAGGCCCGCACCCAATGGTTCGGTCCATAAAGATTCTGTTTCGGTCAAATAATTTTTGGAACTCCTTCATTACGGAAGGGAAGTTATCCAAAAAGTCTCTGATCATTTGGAAAGCTTTAGGACTGAAGTCTCTTTCGAATCCTCCGATTCTGCCAATGTTGGTAGTTAATCGCGCTCCGCAAATCTCTTCAAATATGTCGTATATTTTTTCTCTTTGTTGGAATACATAAAGGAAGCCGGTGAAAGCTCCAGAGTCTACCCCTAATACACCATTACAAACCAGGTGATCAGCAATTCTTGAAAGCTCCATGATGATCACTCGCAGGTATTGTACTCTTTTAGGTATTTCAGCTCCGATGAGTTTTTCTACCGTCATATGCCATCCCATATTATTAATAGGGGCAGAGCAATAATTGAGACGGTCAGTGAGAGGAGTTATTTGATAGAATGGCCTTCTCTCAGCTAGCTTTTCAAAAGCTCTGTGAATATAACCAACTGTAGATTCGGCATCTATAATCTTTTCACCATCCAGTTTTACAATATTTTGAAACACTCCATGGGTCGCAGGGTGCGTAGGCCCGATATTCAGGGTGGTTATGTGGCTGTCGTTAGCTTGTGTAACTTCCTTATTGGTATTTTCTGTGGTAGTGATCATAACTTTTAATTAGTCCGTCCGAATGTTTCGTGTGTTAGGACTGGAAGAACTCTCAATGTATATAATGTATTATTCAAAACTCATTCAATATTATTATATGCTTAGCGAATTATCTTCCAAACATATTGTCCTTTTTATCATCTCTGGTTGGATCTTCCAGTGCGTATTCTTTTCTCAACGGGAAGTAATCCATATCGTCCACATTCAATATTCTTTTCAGGTTTGGATGCCCTTTGAAGATGATACCAAAGAAATCATAAGTTTCTCTTTCCATCCAGTTGGCTGAATTAAAGACAGGGGTAAGGCTGTCTATAACCGGATCTGTCTTTGGAAAGAATGTTTTAAGTCGTAAACGGAAGTTTTTGGGCAGGTTGTGTAGATGGTATATAA
>DATCKK010000538.1:0-2829 GCA_036562325.1 Cytophagaceae bacterium
CATTATATCCGTAGGCAAATTCTATAAAGTGGCGATCTTTATGACTATACGAAAGTCTTCCTGAATTACCCATATTACGTTCCGGAAGTGTTTCGTAGATAGAGTTACTATTTCCTCCTGTCAGCAGCTTTTCTTCCATCATACCTACTGTCATCGCCGAGATAGTATGATCGCCAAAAGTTCTATCCCAATTGAATCGAGCTTCGAAATAGAAATGTCCATTAGCATCTCTTACAGGAGTAACATCACCGAGGTAAGGTTGACCTGTTGTCGGATTAAGCAAAAGCAGCTTATATTCTTTAGTAATTTGATTGTAGGATTCCAAATCATAGTAATAAGGATTATAACTACGTCTGCCCGCATAACGGCTCCAAGTATTGGCAGACACTTTACCTTGGAATTTTAATCCCTTGGTGAAGAAATCCAAATCCTGAGAGAGTGTAGCTTGTGCAATGATCGTTGATTCATTTCTGTCTTCATAGCCTCTAACCATCTGTGCGTATGGGTTTGGCATTAAAGAACCATTGGCATAGCTACTGCCGAACAGAATATGTTCGGTAAACAGATTTTTTTCATCAGGTTCATACACTGCCGGAAAATCCACAGGGTTAATATTCATAACCATGTTAAAAATACTGGTAGCAGAAGTGTATGGACCGTTATATCTTTCGAATCGTGCCTGCAATCTTGTATCCAGTTTGGTAGTAGGCGTAAGCTTAAATAATACGTTGCTTCGCACCGTATAACGGCCTATATCTATATTGTTGTTGAAATTATTTTTCTTATCCACACGGAGTAAACCTGACTCCTTGTCCATTCCCAGCGAAACATAATATGTAGCTACCTGACCTCCCCCCGAAACATTGATATTTGCTTTCTTATTCGTTGTAGACTTATTGAACAATGCATCATACCAATTAGTATTCGGATAGATCATGGCGTTCTCACCGTTAAGCGTGGATTGAATCTTTTGTTCGCTATAGAAATTACCCAATAAAGGGTCTCTCGTAATACGTGCTTGGTTGTAAAGTTTCATATAACTAACCCCATCCAACATCTCTACAATGCGGGTAGGCATAGATGTATTGGCATCCAAGCGTACACTCAACTTTACAGGCCCTTCCTTTCCGGCTTTAGTATTAACCATGATGATGCCATTAGCACCGCGTGCACCATATAGTACCGTAGCAGAGGCATCCTTTAAGATGGAGAACGACTCTATGTCGTCCGGCTGAAGCCTAGCCAAGTTGTCTGTCGTTGCTTCAAAACCATCGATAAGAATCAAAGGAGAGGACTGATAACCAAACGTCGTTACACCACGAACGAAAAATTGAGCATTATCCGCCCCCGGCTCTCCGGACGGAGAAAAGGAAATTATACCGGGAATACGTCCCGCAAAAGCTGTAGTTAAATTTGAACTAGGAATTTGTAAGTCCTTAGTATTTACAGTAGTTATAGCTCCTACGATACTTGACTTTTTCTGCGTACCGAAAGCTACAACCGTAACCTCCTCAATCGATTTGTCATCCACCACCATAGACACTTCGATTACGGATAAATTACCCACTGCCTTAAGAATAGGTTGATATCCGACCAAGGTAAATTCCAAAGTATCCTTCGGAACGGCTACAATGGAAAACCCTCCTCCCTCATCCGTGACAGATTTAACATTCCTACTTTTCGAGGATACTGTAACACCAGGTAAAGGATTTCCCGTTTTGAGATCTTTAACAATACCTGTGACCGTCTTTTCCTGTGCATATACAGCCGTAGAGCTATAATGCATTAATAATAAGGCTAAATAACATCCTATACTCAGCCTTTTCATGAGGTTGAATAGATAATACATAAACTAAGAATATTTAAGGTTAAGGCTTATAAGGTTGATAATTAAACATAACATGACCTAGTAATTATTTCTAAAAAATAACTATTGCCACTAATCATTCATATTATGTCGCAGTAATTATATCGAATAAAGTAACAGTTTCTTCATAATTTTACGTTGATTGGTTTAAAATTGGTTAATAACACTATTTTACAGTTTTAAACAAGGTTTTTGTTTCTCGATAAAAATATTGAAAAAAGTAAAACAAAAAACTTTTTATTCCATTTCTTTATCGAAAGAAATTTAAATATCCTTACCTTCTTTAAAAAAATCTTAATAAGAATTTTACAAATTGAATTATAAACATTGGGATGAAATGTCCCTATAAAACACTAACAGGGACAGTAATAAGTAAGAGGATCTATTCTTCAATGAAAAATCAAAAAATGAGGAGGCAATAAAACAGCAATATTAGAGGTTAATACTTTTTAACAGGTTAAGAAATAAGGTAGGGCAAATTCTTCCAGCAGATGTGCTAGACGAAATTCTTTATAATTTTCTTTGCTGATAAACTGTACTTCTGCCAGTTCGGCATGAGGATTAATTTTCTGACGGAGAGGTTGTTTCAACACAAATATATTACCTTGAACAATGGTGTTTTTCTCATTTACTGCATCGGTTTCGTGCTGACCTAAATAATCAAAATCTTCCGCCGTGAACTTTATGTTCAATTCTTCCCATAATTCACGCAAAAGTGCATCCATAAGTTGTTCACCCTTTTCTATCTTCCCTCCGGGCAACATATAATAGACAGAAGTTTTTTTACGTACGGTAAGCATCTCTTTCTTCTCATTCAGAAGAATGGCAGATGCAATAATTATTTTATCTCTTTCCATCCTATAAAAGTGGAAAGCAACCAAATTATATTCGGAGTAAGATATAATTTGGTTGCAAAATGTTATTATTTATTGTTGTGATACTTCAAGATAGTAGTCTAACGC
>DATCKK010000669.1:0-2001 GCA_036562325.1 Cytophagaceae bacterium
CACAAGTACAGTAATCTCTCTCTCTTCCACTTTCAGGTCAAGTCCATACGCTTGCAATCGTTTAAGTAATTCTGGAAAAGTATTCCACTCTGGTAACTGTATATCAACAGGGTTGGCAATAAGGGTTTCGTCAACAACAGGGAAATTTGTAATATCTGGTCGATCCAGGAAATTTACCAAATCAGAAATAGGAGCATTTTTCAGAAAGCGCTCTCCTTTTTTGTAGAGTTTATTTTCTCTTTGCCCCCCCGACGAAATAAGCTTCTCTGACTTACCAGTTCGCACCAGTACAAAACATTTGATTTTCCGGTTTTCAATGCGGCCATCAAAACCTGAATACCGGTTTAAATCATCAAGCATATACTTATATAAATTTCCTGCCTGCGCAACAGGAACTATTAGTTCATAAGTATACAGATTCTCTTTATTCCACTCTGTTGCCTTTATTTTGCTACGTTCATTATTGTATAGTAAGGCAGTATCGTTTTCAGTATTGATGAAGATTCGTTTACTATTAATACTTGAACCATCCACTAAATTTCTGGCCGCAGTAGTATATAAATTAAGTAACGTAGCATTGCTCATTGTCAACCCACGAACAACATTATCGCTTTTGTGAAGCTTAGTGAGTTTCGGTAACTTTTGCCATCCTTTTAGAAATATGGAGTAATGAGTTAAGGCATCAATCGATACATCTTTATCAAGGTAAATGGGTTCATCATAATCCAACTCTTTTTTAGAAGAAAGTTTAATTCCATCTCCAGTCAGCATTCGTTTAATATTGTCAGCATTCACTTCCCCACTTGAAGTTATTGCTCTGACTATTCTATCTCCATCGATCCATACATAATGGGGTATTTCACTAAAGACAAAATAAGCAGAAGCAATTGTATCTGCTACAGCAGAAGGCAGCGCAAAATTTTCGACTTTTGCCTTATAATTTTCGTAGAAATATGTGAGCTTTTCATAGGTATCCCTGGTACCTTTGGCGTTTACCAGCAATATTTGAACTTCTTGGGAAAAACGCTTTTGCAGTGAATCCAGCTTGGGGAATTGCTTTACGCAAGGCTTACACCAAGTAGCCCAAAAATCAAGGATGACCAACTTTCCCTTAAAATCAGATAAATGTGCAGTACTCTTGGGATAATTTATTAAAGTAAATTCTATATCAGGAACTTTATCCCCAATCTTTAATGGTTTTATATCATGTTTATTAAACCCTTCATCTTTTATTTTTAATTGCCCATCCTCCTGTGCAAACAATAATACTGGAATAAAGAGAATCATTAACCACATTAAATGTTTCATAATTAAAATCTGAATTTAAAATTTACAGTTTATCGTTAATATTTCTTTAGTGACATCGCAGATGTTACTAACCAGAACATTTATTTTGATAATTGTTGAAATAACAGCATGATTTTAAATCACCATAACCAATAGGCCCTGAGGTTCAATTAGTTTAATTTAAATGATTTTTGGCACTCCATTTTCATAATCAGGCCCATTCAAACGAATCTCCGAAGATGTCCAATTTCCCAACAATCATCTGAACATTTAGTCCCGCTGGTGTCTCTCAATAGCGACACCAGCGGCTTTCAATATCGAAGATATTCGTTACTGTATCTAACAATAACATTTACCATTAAAGACCCCGACAGGACAGATATCATCGATATCTGTCCAAGAAGAAGGAAGTGAATCTCGTCGAGATTCACTGATTTATAGTCATTAATTTTTATTAAAAATTAATGACAAGTAAATAAATAATAAACAACGTTTATTGTTTATTGTCCCGCCGAGGTCCCTCACAAACATGATACTTACAGTCTCATTAGTTCGGAGACCTCGGCGGGACAGAAGAGAGGCCAAGGGATTGACCTCTCTTTTGATGTTTATTATTATCATTTCTTAGTTCTGTGGCATACCTGTTTGTTCTATAATATCTTTAGGAAGGGGAAGTGCATATTTAGAATCGTTGGGAGCTAAGGTGTAAAGGTT
>DATCKK010000545.1:0-4274 GCA_036562325.1 Cytophagaceae bacterium
ACCTCATTCTCTGCTAGATTTAAGCAAAACCAATGCAAAAGAAATTTTTGACAATGTAAAAAATGTGTGGGAAGTAATCCCTAAGATTGAAGAATTCCTATTTCAATTGAGCAAAAAATTGTCAAATGATTATGAAGAAATTGCCGAACATATCTGGGTAGGAAGAGGAACTAAGATAGAAAGTACGGCAATGCTTAAGCCCCCGTTAATCATAGGCTGCGATTGTGATATCCGGCATTCGGCATTTATCAGAAATGGGGTTATCATCGGCAATAATGTAATAGTTGGAAATGCCACAGAAGTAAAAAACGCTATTTTGTTTGACGGTGTGGAAGTTCCGCATTATAACTACATCGGCGACGCTGTCTTAGGTTATAAAGCACACATGGGAGCAGGCTCTATCTTGTCTAATTTTAAATCTACCAAAGACACAATTCATGTAATTACCCCCGAAGGAGAAAAAATAAAAACCGGGTTATTGAAATTTGGAGCCATACTGGGTGATTTTGCCGAAATCGGATGCAATGCCGTATTAAATCCTGGTACCATCATTGGCCGTAACTCTATTGTTTATCCACTGACCTCTGTAAGAGGTACAGTTCCTGCCAATTATATTCTAAAAAAACAAGATGTTTTAATTCCCAGAAAGTAAAAGGCGGTTACTCCTCAAACTTTAGATACTTTTCAATTACCCGGCAAGCTTCTGAGCCCATAATAAAACAGGATGATATGGGTTATAAGGTAAAGAACGGCAGATTCTGGCAGTTTGTAATAGAACATTTACAGAATTCACATCCAAATCAATCAAAATCACGTTAATACAATTTATTAAACCCAAACTTTTCCTAATGCTCATCAAAATAGTAGCACCGATACTGATATTATTTTTTTCTGTTAGAGCATTTGGCCAGAAACCTCGCATGATATTTCAAAGCCTGTCTATAAGCGAAGGTTTGTCTGAAAATACTATCCGTAGCATCATGGAGGACCATAAAGGCTTTATGTGGTTTGCTACCGAAGATGGTTTAAATAGATTCGACGGATATAACTTTAGTGTTTATAAAAAAGAGCTGGACAATATTTATTCCGTAAGCAGCAACAACATTAAAAGTATATTCAGAGACAGTAAAAACAACCTATGGATCCTCACCAGAAACGGGTTAAATTTATATAACCCTTCCAAAGAGAAATTCTATAATTTCAGAAATAACGATTACCCGGTTTTCCAATCGTTAACAGGAGACTTTTCTCAGATGGCAGAAGACCCTGATGGTAATTTGTGGGTAGTAGCGGGAGAAGACGGCCTTTATAAAATCGAATCACTACATAAACCTGCAAGACATTATTTATATCAATCACCCAGCGGCCAAAACCAACTTTATTCTGTATTAGCATCAAAATCCGAAGTACTGGTAGGTTCACAGAACGGACTTCTCAGATTAGACCTGGCGACAAATGAATTCATTTCTTTAGGCTCCCATTATGGCGACGATTACGATGTAAGGAAAATACTTAAAGACCAGTCTGGAAACCTGTGGCTGGGGACTACCGACGGATTAAAAGTAATCACAAAAGACGGGAAGCTTAGGGAATATAAAAACAATCCCTCAGAGCCACATAGCCTTAAAGCAGATAACGTGGTTGATATCATGCCTTATGGAAATGGCAGCTTTCTGATTGGAATCGATGGAGGCGGTATTGATTATTTTGATGTCACAAATGAAAAGTTTTACCACTACTACGACGAATTATCAAGCAATAATATTACCTGCCTTTTTACCGATTCCAAAGGAGACCGATGGGCTGGCACATTTTTAAACGGAATCAATTTTTCCAATCAAACAACCAATTTGTTTGTATTGGAAAAAAACAACCCCAACTCTGATAAAGCAATTAAAAAAGGTATTATCACTTATTTTTTAAAAGATAGCAGGGGTAATTTCTGGATCAGTACAGATGGAGGAGGTTTATATAAAAAAGACAAGTCAGGAAAACTTTTTCATTATGAAGAAGGGAAAAACGGTTTGACCAGTAATGCCATCATAAGCCTGAAAGAAGATATTCACGGAACAATATGGGTTTCTACGTATGGAGGAGGCCTTTGCAAATATGATCACAAAACCAATACCTTTAAAGCATTTCTACCTATCCCTTCAGATCCCTTATCTATCTCCGGAGACAAAGTAAAAGACCTTTGTTTCTACAAAGGCAAGCTATGGATGTCTATGTTTGGTACAGGCCTTTGTGTATTGGATACCAACAGCAACCGATTTATACATCATCGCAATGACAAGGCCGATCCGCATACTGTTCCTACAGACTGGATACAAAACTTTTTGATAGATAAAGATGATGAACTTTGGTTTGGCTCTGTAAAAGGATTGTCCAAATACGACACAACAACAGGCACATTTAAAAATCTCACCTTTCAAATCAAAAATGTGCCTACCGACGACATCAACTCCATTACTGATATAGTACAAGGGCCCGATGGAAATCTCTGGCTGGGAACCAGCGGAAGCGGTATTATTTGTTTTAATAAATATAACAGCACTTATCAGGTTTATACAGTAAAAGACGGACTTTCCAATAATAGCATTAAGAGTTTACTATTCGACAATAAGAACAACTTATGGGTATGCACCAATTATGGTATTACCAAATTTGATATTAATTCCAGAAAAGGTAAGGCCTATACGATAAGAGACGGAGTTCCGCCCAGCTCTTACTATTTCAACGCCAAATACAAAGATGAAGAAGGCAGAATCTATTTCGGAGGTAATAATGGCTATCTAATGATCGATCCCAGCATGACTCTGGAAAACAAAAATATTCCTCCCATAGTGATTACTGAATTTAAAATTTTTAATCAAACCATAAAACCCGGAGACAAATCAATATTAAAAAATCATATTTCTTATACAGATGAAATTCATCTTCCTTATAATCAAAACTCATTTACCTTTGAATTTACAGCACTGAACTTCAACAATGCACAAAATAATAATTACGCATATATTCTGGAGGGATTTGACCAGGATTGGGTTATTGCGGGACATCAACGGTCAGCTACCTATACCAACGTAAATCCGGGCACTTATATTTTCAGAGTAAAAGGGTCTAATAATGACAATGTGTGGAATGAAAAAGGCGCGTTTGTAAAAATAATCATTGCACCGCCCTTCTGGTATACCTGGTGGTTTATGGGGATTACAGGAGGCCTGATACTTCTTTCACTTTATTTGATCTATCACTGGAGAGTGCGTGGAATAAGAAATAAAAACTTGTTACTGGAAGAAACAGTAACACAAAGAACGAGTGAATTACAAGAAGCCAATAAACAATTAGAAACACTTCTGTACAGAGCATCTCATGATATTAAAGGCCCTTTAAAATCAATCATTGGGTTGACCACGGTAGGAAGTAAAGATGTTTCCGATGAAAAAGCACTTCAGTATTTCAACCATATTTTGAAAAGCACAAAGAAGCTGGACTGGTTGTTGGTAGACATACTTGAAATCACTAAAATAAAACAATCTCCTTTTACCCGAGAAAAGATTTCATTTGAAACTCTCGTAAACGAAGCCATTACCAGTTTTAAAAATTTTACGGGCTTTGAACAAATAAATTTCAAAATAGATATTAAGGAAGATGGCAGTTTTCACTCGGATAAAAACCTGGTCTATTCTCTTATACAAAACCTCATTGAAAACCCCATCAAATACGCCGATTCTAATAAGCCGGAGTGCTACCTTAAAATTACCATCAACGCTGTAAATGAAAGGGCCAGATTAAAATTTGAAGACAATGGAATAGGTATTCCCCTCGAATTTCAGGACAAAGTATTCGAAATGTTTTTCAAAGCGAATGAATACTCCAAAGGTAGTGGACTAGGGCTATATATTGTTAAAACTACCGTTGATAAACTTAAAGGCAAAATACAGATGGAAAGCACCCCTGGGATAGGCACTACTTTTTATGTAGATTTATAACTAGCAGAAAACCCGCAACCAATCCGAATTTTTACCCATTCACTCACATTTTCAAACTTTAATTGAGATATTTACCACATACACAATTATTTTTACAAAAATCACGTATATACCGTTTATTAATTTCAAATTTTAATTATAAACTCTAAAAATCATGATTAAAAAACTATTCATTCTATTTTCAGGCATTTTCATTAGCCAAATTGCGACATCCCAACCCTTTAACAACTTTTTATCTCTTGATGGAATAGATGATTATGCTGTCGGAAATCTATCTGTAAC
>DATCKK010000558.1:0-4840 GCA_036562325.1 Cytophagaceae bacterium
AAACTGTAGAGTCCAATAGTTTTGTCTCATTATATAAGATGCCAAGGTTATTATGGATTTCAGCGCTTTCCGGATACCTTATTAATCCATCTTTCAGGGTGAATATGGCCGGGAATAACATATTTTGTTCATAATACAGATTACTTAAATTTATGTACGTTTGAACAGTAGGATGTTTAATAAGTGAACGAGTATAATATTCCTGTGCAGTTTTTTGATCGCCTTCCTGTTGTGCCAGGTAAGCTACCGAAAAGTTGGAGCGAGGGTTTTGGTATTCATACCTTACGCCATTTTTATAATATTCTTTTGCCAATGTTAAATCATCAGCTATTTTGTAGGCATCCCCACCTGCATTGTAGTAACCGGAAAGAGCAAGGTAGTAAGCAAAAGCATTGGACCTGAAAAGTAGTGCCAGTGCGATCACCACCCCCATTCCTCTCACTAAAAAGAAAGGTGTTCTTCTGGGTTGGTATGCCACTTTGTATATGGGTAACCCTTTGGAAAAATAGTCTCCGAAATTGATAAGTATGTATAAGAAGTAAATAAAACCAAATCCTAAATGAGTGTATATAATGGCATATTCAAATGCTTCAATTAATGGATGGTTGTAAGTGATAAGGGCATAAGCTATAGTCGTAAAAGCTATAATGGCAAGGCCGAGATATAGGAAAGCTCCTAGAGGATTAAATGAGATCAGTTTTGAAGAGAGTGGAGCTCTTTGTCTTACGGCGTATATTCCAATGACTGCTGATATTGGGAGTATAAGTAAAGGGTGGAGGTAAAGAATATCCCAATCTATATACAGCATTTTTTTTAGCAATAAAAACAACAGGTTAACCAGGTACAGAATAGTAATGACCGAGAAGTTAATCAATGAGTTTTTGCCGCCGCCTGATTTAGATAAAGTGGTGATGTAAAGAAAACCCTGAACAATATCAAACGCAATCGTAATAATGAATACGATGGTTAATAGAATAGGTATGCCTATACTGAAGTTAGCTATAAAAACAAATGGGTGGCTTGTGTCAGAGCCGATAGCAATAGCAACTGCTGCCAGGATGGTAATAGCTGTAAAGGTTAATAATCGCTTTACAAAACTTATGTTTTTGTTAAAAGCATAGAAATAATAACTGGCCCCGCCATATAAAAGGAACAGTGCAATTGTAAATACATTTTTTTCTGTGTTAAATATGGCAAGCAGTTCGGTATTCATGGTTACTATAAACACCAGAAATACTAACATTCCTGCAACATAAAAGATTAACTCAAGGTAGGTGATAATGGTTAACAGGAATAGAATAGCTATAAATACAAGGATCAGATAAGTATAAGAATTAGCAGGAAGTAATTGTATTTCTTCTGCGTAGAAACGTTGCTTGGTTATGTAAGTATCCGCATCAACGGAAAAGGTTAGCATTGCGCTTGTAAACTCATCTACAATTGTCTTAAGAGTTTCAAACTCCTTTACAGTAGCAAAGGATATGGCAAAGCTTTCTCCGAAAAAGTAAGCCAGCGTATATAGTACAAGGCTGAACAAAAAGAGGCCAAGTAGAATATTATAGGTGGTTTTATTGTATTTGTGCCAGTTATTCCAGAAAAACAGGTCTTTCATAGGTTCGATAAAGTAATGAAGACAAATATAGTAGAATAAATATAGGGATGGAAGTATATATTGGAAGTTGTAAAAGTAAACTTGTTTTTTCAGGTATTTAGGCTATTATTGGTTAATGGGGGGCAATTGTGTCTTAATAGTTGCTGGAGGGAGCTGGTATGCCTGGTAGATTTTTACAGGAAGGAACTTGTCTGTGTTTGACTTTTGGGGTCCTGCTTATGAAGAATAAGGCACTAACTCAAAAAGTTATTGATATAGCCTAAATGCATTCTGGTTGGAATATTTTGGGCGAAGCAACCAGAATGCATTTAAATAGGATTTTTATTAACCTAAAAATTTAGGTACTCTGAAGTAATCCGAGTCCTTTTTAGGAGCAAGTTTCAAAGCGTCTTCATGCTTCAATGTGTTTTCTGCCTTGTCTTCTCTTAACACATTTACTTCCTGGCTCATATGTATTAATGGTTGTACATTGTCTGTATTTAGTTCCTGCAACTTATCTACCCAGGCCAGGATTTTATTCATATCATTCAATAAACTTTCTTCGTCTTTTGGGTCAAAATCCAGACGAGCCAGGTGAGCTATTTTGCGTAAGGTATCTTTATCTACACTCATTCTACTTGAATTTCAGATTAGTTGGACAAATTTAGAAAATTGCAGCCGATTCCCATAACCTTTTTTTTATTTACTTTCCACTACTTTTTCCAAAAAAGCTTCCGGGTGGTGCTTTCTTAACTCCTGATCTATAATGGAATAGGTTTTTTCTTTTAACATATTCACGTCATCAAGAGTCAGGTCTTGGGTATCAATAGGTTCGTGAATAATGGCTTTCATAACCATTCTTCGGGGAATTACCGATTCGTCGGGCAATATCTTCCAGTTATTTATGATAGATATGGGGACAATAGGTACTTTTTTCTCTATGGCAGTTCTGAAGGCGCCATCTTTAAAAGGTATCATTTGGGGATTGTTAACATTGGGAATAGTTCCTTCCGGGAATATGGCCAGGCTTCGTTTTTTATCTATGGCTTCCAGAGACTTAATCATTGTCTCATAGCGGCTTTTCTGACTTCTTCTGTCTACCTGAATGTATAATGTTCTAAACATATACCCGAACAGAGGGACTTTGGCCAGGGAAGCTTTGCCCACAAATACAAAATACCCTGGGAGGGAATAACACAGCGTAGGAATGTCCAGATAGGAGGTATGATTGGCGCAGTATACATAGCTTTTACCTTTTTCCGGTTTGAAACGGAATTCTATTTTGGTAGGTAATGCACAGGCGGCAAATACCACGTGAGCCCATAGTTTATTTAAAAAGTGTCCATAGGGATACCATTTTTCTCTGGAGAGAAAAAGCAGGAAAAAGGGGTAGATCAATAAAAACACCAGCAGGAACCAGAATATACACCAGCCCGCATATATTTTTCCAAGTAGATTTTTCATGATGCAAAATTAGGAGAAAAAAGGGAAATGTTTTGAATGAATTTAAAGCAAAGTAAACTTGTTTCTTCATCGAATATATGTTTTTGTTAATATAACTTCCTCCTTCCATTCGATTTAATAACCAATTATTAATCAGTTGATAAATCTAATATTTTATATCCTAAACTTACCCAAAAAGCTAATTTAATTGCGAATAGGCTTCATTGGAAGTATCAGACTAAAAACTTTATAAATAAAAATGCGTATTTGAGCACATTTGGCACAAATGTCAGAGTGCCTGCCAGGTACAAGCAAGTACTTTAACAGTATTATGGTTATTGGCCAGGAATGGGTTGGTTTTTAAGAAGGTTTATTGAACGAATAATAAAGTTGACTTTGGGGATCTTCTTTGGCATTTTGGGATTGGCCGGTTTTGTAAATGTCTTTTGTTAAACTTTAAAACTACTATTATGAGAACAACAACTTTTATTATTAGCTGTATGCTTTTGTTGGCACTATATTCATGCCAACAATCGGTAGAAAATGAGTCGGAAGAATCTGATTTAACAGAACTTGATTCTGATGAGGTCTCTATGTTATTTGCTGTAACCGATGCAGGAGATTTAGAGCTTGGGGCAAGAGTATCGTATGTAGATAGTGATGGAAATACGGTGATTCCTTTTGATAAATATGCTTATTTTGGAACAGATACATTAATGTACTATGCTAATGTTATTGACAATACTTCCGGAAAACCAGTGGCAATTAATAGAGATGGTGAGAAGTTGTTCGACTTAGTATTGATTGACAACGGCCCTGATCCATTTAATGAAGGTTTGACAAGGGTGTCAATAGATGGAAAAATTGGGTATGCCAATGTATATGGCGAAGTAGTAATACCATGTATTTACGCTGCTGCAAAATGGTTCGAAAACGGCGTAGCTGAAGTAGCCTTAGAAGCAACTGAGCGCAAGGTCGGAGAACATACGATTGTTGAAAGTGATCAGTGGTTTAAGATTGATAAACTTGGACAAAGAATAGATTAAAATCATGTAATATACATAGGTCCGGATAATACATCCGGACTTTTTGTTATAAGGAATTAGCGGCCTCCGGTAACATCAATAAATATTCCTGTAGAATAAGATGATTGCTCTGATGCCAGCCAAAGAATAGCTTCGGCAACCTCATTGGGTGAACCTCCTCTTTTTAATGGAATGGTATTTTTAATTCTATCTATCCTGTCCGGTTCCCCTCCATCTGAATGGATATCTGTATAGATAAAGGCCGGGCGTACACCATTTACCCGGATGCCTTCTTCAGCAAGTTCTTTAGATAAACCAATCGTCATAGCATCTAGTGCTCCTTTTGATGCTGCATAATCAATGTATTCAAACGGAGCACCTGTTTTTGCAGCAATGGAAGAAACATTTACAATCGTTCCTCCCTGGCCACCGTATTTGACTGACATGCGCTTAATCGCTTCTCTGCAGCAAATAAACTGACTCATGGTATTGATTTCAAATATTCGTCGGAGTCTTTCCCAGGTAATGTTTTCTAATCTTATTTGCTTATCAAGAATTCCGGCATTATTTATTAAGGAAGTGAGATTGCCGAAGGAATTATCTACTTCTTTGAATAGCCTGATGATCTCAGACTCTTTAGATATATCCGCCTGAATTGCAATTGCCGTACCTCCTTTGGAGGTAATTTCTTTCACTACATTGTTCGCAGCTGCTTTGTTCTTATGATAATTTACTGCAACCGCCCATCCTCTTTCAGCAGCGAGTATAGCCGTAGCTGCCC
>DATCKK010000559.1:0-1923 GCA_036562325.1 Cytophagaceae bacterium
GGCAAAGTTGGCCTGAGTGATTGGGATTATTTTCTATCCGGCCTTCACTATTCAATACCATTTCTTGTTATTCTGACTGTCCATGAACTGGGACACTATATTACTGCTCGTATCTATAAGGTGATAGTTACTTTACCATATTTTATTCCTTTATATATTCCATTTATGATGAATATCGGGACAGCCGGCGCTTTCATTCAAATGAAAAGCCGGATGGAGTCCAAGAAAATGGTTTTTGATATAGGAATAGCAGGGCCTCTGGCTGGTTTTGTTGTAGCACTTGGTGTGTTGATTTACGGCTTTACGAATCTCCCGCCCAAAGAATACATTTTCCAGGTTCACCCGGAATATGCCGAATTAGGAGTAGATTATGAAAAGAAAGCTTTTACCTATGAATTTCAAAAAGAACAGGAATATCAACGTTTTCTGATAGCTCAAAAAAACGATTCGATTACCTATCAGGAGAATAAAGGTTCCTGGTTTTTTGAGAAAATGATCGATTGGGGATTTATTCCTGATGACTGGAAAAAAGAGTTTAAGCCAAGTGAAAAATACGAAGTGCTGGCCACGGGAAAAAATCTTCTTTTCTTGTTTCTTGAAAAGGTACTGGTAGATGATCCTTCTCTTATTCCCAACCGGTTTGAAATGTATCATTATCCCTATTTGTTTGCCGGTTACCTTGCTTTATTTTTTACCGCATTGAATCTGTTGCCCATAGGACAGTTAGATGGAGGGCATGTGGTATATGGACTGTTTGGACAGAAAAATCATCGAATTATTTCCCCGGCTATTTTTATACTCTTTGTCTATTTTGCCGGTATAGGTATTGTCGGTGGGTTATTTAAATCCAGTTTTGAAGAGATTTTAAGTTATTCATTCTTATACATAGGCTTTCTGTACCTTATTTTTTCGAAAACGTTTAAAAGCAGGAAGAATGTTTTAATGGTTGCCGTACTGGTTTTTTCACTACAGTTTTTTACCGAAATGCTCTTTCCCGACCTGCTGGTTTTTAACGGATACTTAATGTTTGCTTTGCTGATAGGGCGTTTGCTGGGAGTGTATCACCCTCCGGTAGTACTGGAAGAGCCATTGAGTACAGGGCGTAAAATACTTGGCTGGATCTCTTTAATTATTTTCGCCCTTTGCTTTACACCACAGATTATTTACTTCGAGACTATACAACCTTAAGAAGTAAGCAGGCAGGAGTAAGAGGAGCGATAGATTTAGTGGCCTGTTCTGGTTCAAAAAGAAATCATTCAGAGGGAATGTTGTGAGAAGCACGGTTCAGGAGTATATTATCTGCTGATTACAATTTTTTCCATCTTCACCGATTGCCCGTTGATGACCTGAAGGAAATAAATACCATTGGGGAGGGAAGAAAGGTCAGCTTCCTGGGTGCTATTGCTGGACGATTTAAGATTGAATTGGAGTAAAGGTTTACCGGATATATCCAAAATATTTATGGTTTCAGCTTTTCCTGAAATATAAATAACTCCTTCTGATGGATTAGGATAAATAGAGACAGACGCTGTTTCTTCAGAATGGATAGGATTTTGAACCGAACTGATTATTTCTCCTTTTCCAAATACAGCGCGGATCATGGCAGCACCGGACATATAATCAAATCTGTTGTCGTCGAACACTTCCCACTGGCTAAAAGCGTAAATATGTAATTTGTCCCCGAAATTCGCATTTCTGTCATAACCCAGTGTTAAAAAATCATTGAAGCCTTGCTTATAGCCAACGTAGAACTTTCCGGGAGGAAGGACTACGGCGGTATCCAGGCGATATCTTACAGGGGTACTTCCTTTAGGATAACTTATTTTAATAATTTGAGATTTTACAATGTTTTTGTTTTGATCTAAAACTACTAAAGTAATGGGCCTTCCTTCCATTGCAGGGCCTCTGCTTAGAGTAAAATAC
>DATCKK010000569.1:0-1829 GCA_036562325.1 Cytophagaceae bacterium
GCCTGGTACACTGCCATTCATTTCAGCAGCAAGGGTATTTGCCCTTTCAGAATAGGTAAATACGTGGAGGTAAGAAACATCCATTCCATTTATAAAATTATAGGTATCGGTGAAATCCTCGTCAGTTTCCCCAGGAAATCCTACGATTACATCTACTCCGATACAGCAGTGAGGCATTACGGATTTGATTTTTTGAACACGGTCCGCATACAATTCCCGCTGATATCTTCTGCGCATTAGTTTTAAAATTTTATTGCAGCCCGATTGTAATGGAATGTGAAAGTGTGGGACAAACTTTTTGGACTTTGATACGAATTCAATAATCTCATCTGTCAGTAAATTGGGTTCTATGGATGAAATTCTGATTCGGTCAATACCCTCTATCTGGTCCAGTGCTTTGATGAGGTCAAAGAATTTGACCTTTCGTTTACCTTCAATAATTCCAAAATCACCAATGTTAACCCCTGTCAGGACTATTTCTTTAACTTCTGTCGCCGCTATTTCCTGAGCTGTTTTGACAATGTTTTCTATGGTGTCGCTTCTGGAAGCTCCTCTGGCGAGAGGGATGGTGCAGAAAGAGCAGGAATAATCGCAGCCGTCTTGTACTTTTAAGAAGGTACGTGTACGGTCATTGATTGAGTACGAACAGTAATAGTCTTTTGCTTCAGTGATCTCTGAATTATATATCTGAGCTTTATTTTTCTTTTCAAAATTCCCGAGAATTTCCATGAGGCGGAACTTCTCGGATGCTCCCAGGACAGCGTCTACTCCTTCAATACCGGCGATTTCTTCGGGTTTTAGCTGCGCATAGCATCCAATAATAGTAATAAAAGCATTAGGGGAATATTTTAATGCTTCTTTTACCACCTTTTTACACTTTTTGTCTGCATTATCGGTAACAGAACAGGTGTTTATAACATAAATATCTGCCTGATCCTCAAAATTGACTCTTGTATATCCATTGGCTTCAAACATCCTGGATATGGTGGATGTTTCGGAAAAGTTGAGTTTGCACCCTAGTGTGTAAAAGGCTACTTTTTTCATTATTGCAAATTTACGCTATTTATTCAAAAAATCCTCAAAGGAGACTTGCAAATAGGATTTGCCAATAGCTTCTTCCAGAGGTGAAATTTCCCCTTTACTTTCTATCCGCTTTTGGGATTTGTTGTCAAATAAATAGTATTTGTCTTTGAAGACCATTCCAAACCCATCGTTGTATGAATAGTAAGCGAAAGGCATGGATTGAGGGTTAAGAAGATCTTTGCCAAATTTGAAGTTAGTGGCAGGAATATTAAGTTGTGTAAGTAAAGTAGTCGCAATATCGCATTGAGAGCCTATTTGCTCTACGGTGTCTTTTACTGTCAGAGCTCCGCCCAGCCAAAGCATAGGGATTTTAAATTCAGAAGGCTCCCGTGTGGGGTATATACTTCCCGGGAGAGTGTGGCCATGATCTGCTACAATAATAATGAGTGTATTATTCCACCAGTTTTGCTTTTTTGCTTCACGAATAAAATCGCCAATACATTTGTCGGTATAATAGAGAGAGTTTAGAAACTTGGTTTCTTTGTCATCTCCTTTAAAAACAGGAGGGATTGGTATTTCAAACGGTTCATGGCTGCTTAAAGTAAATGTAGTTGTGAAAAAAGGCTGTTTTAACTGGTTTGCTTTTTCCAGTGTTTTCTCCAGAACTATTTCGTCATGCGCTCCCCATTTGGAGTTCCAAAACTTTTTGTCGAATTCAAATTTGCCTATTACTTCGTCGTACCCTGAATTGTAGATGTAGGATTTCATGTTGGCAAATTCCAGGTCTCCGCCATGGATATAAGCAG